>JAAUYY010000084.1 GCA_014804865.1 Desulfovibrio sp. | reverse complement strand
GATGTCCGCGGGCTCCGCGCTTCCGAGGCCGTCGCCAAGACTGAAAAATTTATAGACAAGGCGCTTCTTTCCGGATTCTCCGAAGTAGAGATAATTCACGGTCGCGGCACGGGCGCGTTAAGGCGAGAATTACACGACTTTCTGCGCTCCTTTCCTCCAATTCGCTCTTTCGAACTCGCCCCCGAAGATCGCGGCGGCGACGGCATGACCATAGTCTCGTTAAGGTGACATGAGCTCTTCCGACGCGATTCGCTCCATTAAGGACAAGATCAATATCGTCGATCTCGTTGGCCGCTACGTTCAGTTGCGCCATATGGGATCGCGCCTCACGGCCCCATGCCCTTTTCACCAGGAGACGAAGCCCTCTTTTTCCGTAAATCCCGACAAGGGTCTCTTTTATTGCTTCGGATGCAAGGCTTCGGGCGATATTTTCGATTTTTATTCGAAAATTAACGGAGTCGACTTTAACGAGACGCTCCATGCTCTCGCGGAGGAAGCCGGGGTTACGCTCGAGTCTTTCTCGCCGGCCGCGCGGGAGGAGAGAAAGCGGGAGCTGACCAGGAGACAGCTTATATTGCGTATGTACGAATACGCGAAAAGAGCTTATCGGGCAGGGCTGGAATCGGTCGCGGGCGAAGAGTGCCGGGAATATATCAAGCGCAGGGGCCTCGCGCCGGAAATTATCGACAAATTCGAGCTCGGCTGGGCTTCGCGCAATTGGCAGGATCTGGCCAAAGGCTTGAACAACGCCGGCTTCGATTCGGATCTGGCCATCGAATCGGGCCTCCTGGGCAGATCGGATTCGGGCCGCGTTTACGATCGCTTCCGGGGACGACTAATTTTCCCCATAAAAAATCTATCCGGCCAGACAATAGCCTTCGGAGGCAGGATAATCGCCGACGAGGACGAGGCTAAATATATCAATAGTCCGGAGACGCCCATCTATCAAAAGAAAGAGCATCTCTACGGACTTCCGCAAGCGCGGAGCGCGATCGCCGCCAAAGGTTTCGTTTTTATAACCGAAGGATACATGGATATTCTTACCCTGCATCAATTCGGCTATGAAAACTGCGTCGGNGTNCTGGGAACGGCGCTTACGACCGAGCACGTCAAGCGTATTTCCGGTTTCGCAACGAATACAGTCCTGCTCTTCGACGGCGATCGCGCCGGTCGCAAAGCCGCCTTGCGNTCCTCCGAAATGATCCTGAGTCGCGGNCTTGGGTGCAAGGTCGTCCTCTTGCCAGACGGCGANGACATCGANAGCCTCCTCCGGGGAAAAGGCCCGAAATTTTTTGACGAGCTCGCCCAAAACGCGCCGGACGCGCTTAANTTNTGCGTAAAGACTCTCTCCGCCCTCTCGCCGCGCGAGGCCATCGACTGGGCNAAAAATTTCCTGTCCCAGATTCGCGAAGCCGAGCTGGCCAGTCTCTACGCCACGAAGGTAGCGCANNTGCTGCAAATTTCCGAACAGGCCGTTCGNGACGGCTTGCCNGGCGCCGAAAAGCGCNCTCCGTCCAAAGAAATCGCGGANTTGCAAAACGTGCGCGATCAGCAGATTTTAATTTTCGCCGCGCGTTATCCGCATAAACTNGATGAACTGCGGGGCATAGGCGCCGACCTTGCCCTGACTTCGCCGAGAGCCAGGCAATATTGGGATATCCTGGAAAAATACGATGTTGACGAAGTCGTTTTTCATCTGGACGAGAGACANAANAAATTCTGGATCGCGCATAGGGGNCCCGAAGCCGCCCCGCTCGACAAATGCGATTTCGAATTCGCCTGTCTCAAAAAGTCCCTGCTGGATTACTATGACGCGGAGNGAAAGGCGTCGATCAAGGCGGCTCTGGTCGGCGTCGACGCCAAAGGAGGCTTCGAAGCCGCGCTGGATTATTTGCGCGCTCTAAAAGAAACCATGGAGAAAGACCATGAGCAATCTTAAAAATATTCCCCAATTTCAAATGCTCATCGANAAGGGCAAAGGAGCGGGCTTTTTAACCTACGACGAGGTTAATAAAGCCCTTCCTTCGGAGATGAACAATTCCGAGCANCTCGAGGAAATTATCGGCATTTTCGAGCAATTCGAGATCATAATCGTCGATTCCGAAAAGGACGCGAAAAAGCTCTCCATCGCGGCCGAAAACGGCGACGATCTCATGGAAATAGGGCTCGATCTCTGCGAGGACGAGGAATCGGCCGATTATTCGTCCAGAAGCACGGATCCNGTCCGTATGTACCTGCGCGAAATGGGCGCCGTGCCCCTGCTCGATAGGGACGGCGAAGTCGTCATCGCCAAAAAAATTGAAATGGGCGAGCAGGAAGTGCTTTACGCTCTGGTCGAGGTTCCAGTCGCCGTGGAAGANCTGATTCACGTAGGCGACGATCTGCGCCAGAATCGCATCAAGCTAAAAGACGTGGTAAAGACCATCGAGGAAGACGATCCCAACGAGGACGAAATGAACCAAAGGGCTCGCGTTATCGCCCTCCTCGACGAAATTCGCCAGGTCTTCAAGAAAAAAAGAAAAATTTATCAAAAACTCGACGATTGTTGCACGCTCGAGCGCAAGGTCGCGAACCTTCAGAAGGAAATTATCGCTTTCAAGGACGAGATCGTAACGCGCCTCAAGGACATCAAGCTCGAAAAGACGCTCATCGATCGCGTAATCGAGATCGTCGAAGACTATGTCCGCCAAATGCACAACTGTCAGCGAGATCTGTCCGCCTATATTCTCGCGACCGGTCGCACCCAGGCCGAAATTCAGGAATTGTTCAGCAATCTCGAGCAGAGGCTGGTGTCGCCGGTCGACGCGGCCCGCGCGCTCAAATTGAGCGTCGACGAACTGTTTTCTTTCAAGGAAATGATCCTGGGCAAGATCGAGATCCTTAAGCGCCTGCAGGAAAAGTGCTGTCATACCGTTACAGATCTCGAGGAAGTTCTCTGGCGAATCAAGCGCGGCAACAACGCGGCCATGCGCGCCAAGCAGGAGCTTATCCGCTCCAATCTCCGTCTCGTCGTCTCCATAGCCAAGAAGTACACCAACCGCGGACTGCAATTCCTTGATCTCATACAGGAAGGCAACATCGGCCTCATGAAGGCCGTGGACAAGTTCGAATATCAGCGCGGCTATAAATTCTCCACCTACGCGACCTGGTGGATCAGACAGGCGATAACGCGGGCCATAGCCGATCAGGCTCGCACGATAAGAATTCCGGTGCACATGATCGAGACCATTGATAAGCTCATTCGCACGTCCCGCTACCTCGTGCAGGAACTTGGCCGCGATCCCACGCCGGAAGAAATAGCCGCCCGCATGGATTATCCTGTGGAGAAGGTCAAAAAAGTTTTAAAGATCGCCAAGGAACCCATATCCCTGGAGACGCCCATCGGCGACGAAGAGGATTCGAGTCTGGGAGATTTTATCGAGGACAAAAAAGCGGTCGCGCCGGCCGAGGAAGTCATCAACACAAAATTGTCGGAGCTTCTGGAGACTGTCCTGGCCGATCTGACGCCGCGCGAAGAACAGGTATTGCGCAAGAGATTCGGCATAGCCGAGAAATCCGATCACACTCTCGAGGAAGTGGGCAAGGATTTCAACGTAACCCGCGAGCGCATCCGCCAGATNGAGGCCAAGGCTTTGCGCAAGTTGCGNCACCCGGTGCGCAGTCAATTNTTGCGNTCGTTCTATGAAAGCTAAATTAATTATTTCCGCTCTTTTTCTCGCCTTGATACTGGCGATCCCGGCATGGGCTGAGGAAAAGAGTCAGGACGAAATTCTGGAAACGGACGGCGCNGTCGTAAAATGCTTCGATGGCGACACCTTCCAGATGATGGATCGACGCGTCATTCGNCTGGCGGGGATCGACGCTCCCGAAACGCCGCGCGGAACGAATCAGGCTCAATACTACGCGCGCACTTCGCGCAAGATTCTCGANGANCTGTTGCGCGGCCGGAAGATCGCCCTGACCTTTCCNGGNCTGAAACATCGCGATTCATGGGGCAGATTCATCGCGGAAGCCAAACGCTCNAACGACGAGCCGTCGATCAACGAGCAACTGGTCGAGCGCGGCGCCGCTTTCTTCTATCCGCATCAGGATCTCGGNCCGGAATTTCAGGAACGTCTCGCCCAGCTTCAGACGGAGGCGATTAACGAAAGNCGAGGCTTATGGGANTATCTGCTCTCCCATCCCGTCGCGAACCTTCGCTATATCGGCAATCGCGAAACCTTGCGCTTTTATCCCGAAGACTGCGCTGTAGCCGGACAAATAAAACCGCGAAACCGCGTGAATTTCGGAAACCTGATGGACGCTTTTCTGGCCGGTTACGCCCCTTCCAGAGCCTGTCCTTTCTGGCCGGAGGCGACCGATTAATTTTCATGGGTTAAAGGCGGGCCGGAAAATTCGTCCCGCCTTTTTTGTCGANTGTAAAGCGGGCGATTCGCGACGCAAAATAGCCGACGGCGCGACTTTTCCTTGCCAACTCGCCCGCGAGATTATTATAACTTGGTCCGCATTTAATGCCGAATTTCATAGAGAATTTGGCGCCAGAAAGACTGCGAAGTTCGACGGCGATCTCGATCCGCAAAAAAATAATTAAGCGATTAAACGACAAACGCCTAGACAATCTGTCGGCGTCCATTCTTACCCTTAATAAATAAACAAAACGAGGCGCGATTATGCCCAAATTCGGCCCTTTCGCTCGAGGCGAAGAAAATCCCTACGGAAAATATTTTGACGGTCAAAGCTATTTAAATATGCTGACCAAAGACGGCGTCGCGATCGGCAATGTAACTTTCGAGCCCGGTTGCCGCAATCATTGGCATATTCATCGCGCCGAAAAGAACGGCGGCCAGATCCTCCTCTGCACGGCGGGCGAGGGATGGTATCAGGAATGGGGCAAACCCGCTCGCGCTCTTCGCGAAGGCGACGCAGTCGAGATTCCGGCGAACGTCAAACACTGGCATGGAGCCGCCAAGGATTCCTGGTTCGCGCATCTATCTGTCGAAATCCCGGGCAATACGACGACGGAATGGCTCGAGCCTGTGGACGAGGAAGAATACGAAAAGATTAATGCCCAGAGATAGAGATCGCGAGCGAACAGATCTGGCAAGTTTCGCGGCGCGGACTCCATCGAGGCGAGTCGCTACGACCGCGGTCGCGCAAAAATTATCTATTTTCGTAGCGAAAAAATTTTTATATTTTTGTTCCTAAATTCCGCCTTACGGAATGAGCGTCTTATATGATGGCCCCGAATTTTAAATTGGCTCCGCGCGATTGCCATCGCAGGCGCTTATCCGCAATGCGGCAAGCGAAAAGCCGTCGCTTTTTATTGTAGCCAATGATCCGGCAATTTCGGCGAAAGCATGAAGAATAAGGACAGTAAATCCGCGGAGATTCGCGACCGCGCGGCCAAAATTTCCGACCTCGAAGGCGCTCTTGAAAAAAAGAGCGAGCGCCTCGAGGAATTGGAGTTTGAGAGGGAAACGAACGCAGCGCTTTATTCCCTGGCCGGAGTCGTAAGCCGCGCGTTCAAACAAAATATCGGCAATATCGCCCTTCGCGACGCGACTCTTTTCGATACAGCCCGCGCCCTGAACGCGAAGCAGATCTGGCTTCTCGCCAAATTTTCCGAATCCTCAAGCTTCCCGGAGCTTCGCGACGGAGTAAGTCTCGGGAAAAACTCGGGGACGGATCTTCGCCGCGCCTGGCTAGTCGCCCTGGGCGTCAAAACCGAGGAAGAAATTTTTCGAGTCGTCGTCGACTACAAATTTTTGCTCTCGCGCATACCCGATGCCTATCGCGCTCTTTTCATTCCCGCCCATCTCTTTTCCGAATATTTTAATTCCGCGATAGCGACTTTAAACGAATCCGGCGAACGCGACGCGGGGAGCGCGGAGTTGACAAAAACCGAAGAAAACATGAGCCGGGCCATAGCCGCTTCGCGAGCGGCAAGAGACGCGGCCTATTCGATAATTCTGGGCATATTTCCCGATCCCGAAGCGCGATCGCTGATCCGGGAATTTAGCGAAGAAAACGCGAAAGATCCCGAAGCGGGCGCTCTGGCGAATTTCATTCGCCAGACAAAAATTTAGTCGCGACCGGGCTTTTTTATCGAATCTATAGCAGTCGAGGAGATTGGTTGTATGCCGGACAACGCGCGCGATAATCAAAGAGACGACAAATTGGACGATCTGCGCTCCGCGCTAATGGCCGCTATCGACTCGACCAACGCGTCAAATCGTCTCATGGCCTTCGTCCTGAAGAAACTGGAGAATCAGTCGCAAGTCGAAGCCGGGACAAGCGAGCAAAAAAGCTGGCTGCAAAAATTCGGTCTCGCGAAAAGCGACGACGCGAAAATAATTTCCGGGCTGGAAGAAAGCCTCAAGGACAAGGCCGAAGAAATCGCGCTCCTTCGAAACGAGCTAGGCCTTCTGGAAAAAGAGAAAACGTCGTCGGACGAGCGCGAGCGCGAGTTAAAGGCGGATAACGCTCGCCTCGAGGAAGATCTGGCCGAGGCGCGGCGCGAGCTTGCCAACACTCGCGCGGAAGTCGTCAGGATCAAAGCGGAACTCGAGGCGAAGATAGAGAGCCTCGAATCGGATCTCGCCGCCGCGAGCAAGCGGGAAAACGAATTAGCGGCGAACATTGGACGTCTTAACGAAGAGGCCGAAAAGATAAAGGCCGAGCTCTCGACTTGGCGCGACAAATATAATGCCTTGAGCGAAGAGACCGACGGACTAAAGCGAGATTTAGCCGCGTCTCGAGACGAATACAATCGTTTGAGCGAGATCGCGCCGCCCGAGCTGGAAGAGCTAGTTCATATTCTCCGCTCCGCGCCTCGCGGCTTTATCGACAAGATCCGTTTGTATTATAATATTGACGATCCCCTTGTATTCTTGAGTCAGTGCGGCAAAAAGGCGCGTATTGAGCAACTCTGGAAAATGTGCTCGGACGCCGTTTACGACGGACAGGATCCGGAAAATCTCGCCGATTTCCTTAAGCTGCTTGTCGCTCGGCACAATCTCGCCAATCCCAACGATCCCCTCCTAATCGATACGCCCGAGCCAGCTTCGCGCTATAATTATTACGCGCAGGATCGCGTCGGCTCCGACGGCGAAAAAATAGACTCTGTTCTTCTTCCAGGCTTAACTCATAAGAATGGCTTGATCGCCAAAACCCTCGTCCGTTTGACCCGTTAAAATACTTATTCGTTTAATCGCTGGAGATACGCCATGCCGCAGGCAAGATGCTTTCTGTCTAAAAGGGATTGGAACAAGGATAGCGAACTAACTCTGAAAGCGGGCAGAATCCTCTATGATCTCTTTCAGGTCGGCCCCTGGCGCGTCAACGCCTCTCTTCTCACGCAGTTAAAAAATCCCTTCGATTTCCAGTCCAAAGAAAATATATTTCATAAAGCGCTTTTGCCAGATCGCGGAAACGAGGACGAATTTATTTATCGCAACTGCGAAGACAATATTTTCGTTATCTGGAATAAACGTCAAATTATAGATCGAAATAAATTTAGAAATTGGATCGGATCAACCTTTCGCGAAAAAATTAACGCTCTTCTAAAAGACTTGGAAATTATCGAACCGCGCTTGTCATCCGCCTTTCGCGCCTTTCCGATCGATAACTTGAAATTTCCGGTCGCAGAAACAAAAGACGTCAAGAACTACAAAAGTCATTTTCCCAAGATGAAAGATAGTTACGGTCTTTGCTTTATAAATGGCAAACCCCAAAATATATTTATGGATTGGGATTTTTCGTCATCTGAAGTGTCCAGAATTTATTTTATTATCTATCAATTATCCATTCCAATCTCCCCAATGCCTTTCATTAAAGAATATCTCGCCTCCAAAAATTCAGGGGCCTCCCCGCTTCCCCTTACCTCCAAAGACATCGCCGAAAAACTGTTGAGCGAAGACAAGGCCCTTTGCGGCATGAACCGCTATTCCGAAGCGATTTTGACCG
>JAAUYY010000083.1 GCA_014804865.1 Desulfovibrio sp. | reverse complement strand
GCGAGACAGATCTTTGAGATCCGTTCCGGGGTTTGCGTAAAGGCGCGCGATGGGCTCCGCCTTCTCGGGATTGATCGGCTCGAACCCGAGGTCTTCAAGATTGCGCATTATCTTGCTGACGGCGATAAAACGCGGGACGTAATTTTTGGTCTCTTCCTTGAGTTGAGTTTTTTCGTCCAGGGTATGATTTTTTTCTGTAACCTCGAAAAAATCCTTCGCGCCGGCCTGGGCTTTGGCCCTCAAGAGTTTTCCTTCGCCCGCGTTGTAAGCGGCGATGGCCGTTGGCCAATCTCCAAAGTCGTTATATAATTTTTGCAAATATTCCGCGGCCGCCTCTGTGGATTTATACGGATCGAGACGATCGTCTTGCCAGATATCCTGGGTCAAGCCATAATTGCGTCCGGTTTCGGGCATAAATTGCCATGCTCCGGCCGCTCCGGCCCGCGAAACGACCGTCGGCTTATAGCCGCTTTCCACAAGCGCGAGATTGGCCAGTTCTTCGGGCATTCCTTTTTTCTTGAATACCTGCCTCGCGTAGGCGATATATTGTTCGGACTGTTTGCTTATGACGCACATATTATTCCGGCCTTTTCGCAGATATTTTTTATACTCTCTAGCGATGTCAGCCTTCGCGGCGCGAGGCAAATTCTTATCGATTTGATCTGTGGATTCCAGCGCGACGATCTCGTTGGAGGTCAAATTTTCTTGAGAAACTGGCGCGGAGGTTCCCTCGGGCATAACCACGTCGACTGATTGTTCCTGTTTGCCCGCGCATCCATTCAGAAACAATACGCAAAAACAAAGACAAACTCCAAGCGACGCTAAAGTTCTCGACATCTCCCTTCTCCTTTAACAACAGGAAGATAATTAATGTTCGACAACAAAATCGTTTATCTTCCCGGCATTAAGCCGGTATTGGAAGCGCTTGTAAAAAATCCTGACAAAATTATTGAGATCTATCTTAAAGCGAATCTCAAGTCGCGAGACGCCGAAGACGCGAAACGTTTATGCGAAGCGAATAAAATCCCCTTGAAACTTGTCGATAATTCCGTTCTCGATAAGCTCTGTCGCTCGCGTTCGGTTTCCGCTGTAAATCATCAAGGCGTCGTCGCTAAAATCAAAGCCGGGAATATTGTGTCTCTGGACAAACTTTTGCGCTACGTCTATGAAGCGCCTCTGCCGCTTATCCTCGCCCTGGATCAAATTCAGGATCCGGGGAATCTGGGAACTTTGAGCAGAACCGCCTACGCTCTAGGTTGCGCCGGTCTTATCTTGCCCTTGCATAATGGCGCGCTCCTTAGTCCGGGCGCGTCGCGTTCCTCGGCGGGAGCGTTGGATCTTCTCCCTTGCGCCGAAGTCGTAAATCTCGCCCGAAGTCTGGACGAAGCGGCCGAGCGCGACTTCAATATTTACGCGACCGACTCCGCCTCTAATGGGGCTATCGACGCCTTTTCCGTCTCATGGGCTACGCCAGCGATTCTCGTTCTTGGCAACGAAAACAAGGGCGTAAGGCCAGGCGTGTTAAAGCGGTGCCAATATCGAGTAAAAATTCCATTTCGCCGCGATTTTGATTCATTAAATATAGCTCAAGCCGGCGCGATATTTATTGGCCTTTTTTCATCGACCTATAAATAAGCCTTTTAAAATGTCCCTCGCGTCATGTTTTCAATAAATATATCGTCAGTCCTCGGCCAGTTATTAGAATATTATGCTAAAATAACGCCTTTATTTTAACAATTTTTCGTTTTTTAGCGATTTCGAGCATAAATAGTCGATCCTCTTATTAAAAACATGAAAAATTCTATATAAAATATATATATTTTTTAAAAAATNATAGCGAACCGAAACCAAAATTCCGGCTCGCTATTACGCGATCGCTTGCCAANGGCAAGAGCGAAATTATAGTAACTAGNTATTAAAATTATCAGATAGCCTCGGCGGCGCGGCGGTTCATACCCGCGGCGGCGAATAAGCGAAGAGGCCGCGCTTTCGCCGCGATCGAATGAAAATATCGCTAGCGAATAGCTATCGATCTCGCTTAATCAAAAAATCCTCCAACGTTTCCAGCATCTTTTTCACATCGATGGGCTTGGGGACATATCCGTTCATTCCCGCGTTAATCGCTTCTTCCCTGTCTTCGTCAAAGGCGTTCGCGGTCATGGCTATGATTGGCAACGAGGACTTAAACGGATCGTCCATGGCGCGAATAAGACGCGTGGCCTCGTATCCGTCCATTATCGGCATCTGCACATCCATGAGTATCAAATCGTAATAGCCTTCGGAGACTTCGCGCATTTTTTCTACGGCTTCTTTGCCGTTTTCGACGATCTCGACTTTGAACCCGGCTTCCTCCAGCAACATTTGCGCGATTTCCTGGTTCATTTCGTTATCTTCAACGAGAAGCAGACGCTTGCCTACGAACTTTGGCGGCTCGTCCGGCTTTTTGACATCTTCCTTTTCCTCTTGCGGCTGTTGGGAAAGAAGTTTGCGCAATTCAGAAAGAAATATGGGTTTGGAGCAAAACGCGGTGACTCCCGCTTCCTTTCCTTCCTCCTCGATATCTGTCCAGTCGTAGGCGGTCAGAATCAGGATGGGCACTTCTTTTGGCACATTCTTCCGCAACCGGCGCGTCAGTTCGATGCCGTTCATGTCAGTCATTACCCAGTCTATGATGTACGCGGCGTAGGCCTCATTCTGCTCGGCGGCGAATTGAGAGCGGATAAGCGCTTCCTTGCCGAGAGTCGTCCAATCCGGACGCATGCCTATTTCGGAAAGCATACGTCCGAGGCTTGTGCAAGTATTTACGTTGTCATCGACCACAAGNGCCCGCGCGCCCTCGAACTGCGGCAGGATAAGCGTCGGCTCATTCGTTTCATTTACATTGAATCTGAAGGCNACGGTGAATTCTGATCCTTTTCCCGTTTCGCTTCTTACGGAGATGGTTCCGCCCATCATGTCGACTATTTTTTTCGTAATTGCCAAACCGAGACCCGTTCCCTGTATGCCGCTTACCGTCGATGTCTGCTCGCGTTCGAAAGGCTCGAAAACATGCTCCAGAAATTTTTGGCTCATCCCAATTCCATTGTCCTTGACGCGAAATTCGAAATCGGCCTTTCCGTTTTGCGCGGGGGACTTCTGTATTACTCGAGCGCTTACTTTTCCTCCTGGCTGGGTATATTTTATGGCGTTGCTCAAGATATTCAAAAGGATCTGATTAAGCCGCAAACGGTCGCAAAATATTGTTTCGTTGATTACGTCCAGAGTGTCAATTTGAAAATCAAGTTGCTTTGCGCGGGCGTCCGCTTGAACAATCGTTCGCAGATCATGGAGAATTTCTGGCAGATGAATTTCCTGTTCCTCTATTTTTACCTTCCCGCTCTCGATGCGACTCATGTCAAGGACATCGTTTATCAGGCTCAGGAGATGATTGCCCGATGTCATTATTTTGCCCAGATAACGTTGAACCATAGACGCGTTTGTAACATTGGACGCGGCGAGAGCGGTAAAGCCAATGATCGCGTTCATGGGCGTGCGAATATCGTGGGACATATTGTTNAGAAAAGCTGTTTTGGCCGCGCTGGCGTATCTCGATTGCGCCAGGGCTTCGGCGAGGGCCTTTTTCTGCTCAAGCTCTCGCCGCATAGCCTCGTCTATATTGCGAAACCCAACGAGAACCATATTTCGATCCCTGGATCCTTCGCGACCTGGCCGCGCGAAGGCGAATTGAAAGTACTGGATTTCCCCGTTTTCCAATATTCTATATGTGTCGCTATATTCGTCTCGTTTCGCGAGTTGCTTGCGCGCCATGCGCAAAGCCAGGGCGTTTTTCAAATACTCCCGATCTTCGGGAAGCACCTTTTTATTAATATAGTTTGAAATGACCTCCCCGTAATTTTTCGCTTTCCAGAAATCCTCCGGCTCNCCGGTTTTATCGGCGCCTTCGATTTTTATGACTTTTGTCTCCCCCGTCTCGGAATTAACAGACAATACGTTTGTATAATCTCTGCTCAACGCTTCCACTATCGCCAGTTGATTCTCGAGATCCTGATTGGCCTTTTCTGTGGTCGCCAGTATTCGCTTGTTCCAGCGACCGCGCATCCACATCAAAAAAAGCATGCTCGCCGCGAGAGTAAAAGTTANCGCCGCGGCCAACATTATTTCGGGGTTTGCGTGNAGGAAATGAACAAGACTTACATCGTCCGCTTTAAGGGAAATATATTTGGAGCCCAGTTGATTCAATGTGGCCGGAGGGACGCTTGAAATCGCCTTTTTTAATAGAGTTATGAGTTCGTGATCGGCGTCGGCCGGAACGAACATTCTGAAACTCGCGCCGCCGTCGTTCATTATGGAATATGCTAGACCAGAGCCCGGATTGCGGTTCACATAAGCCTGAGCCGTGAACGGAAGGGCGTAGGCCGCGTCGACCTCCCCTTTTTCAACGGCTTTTATGGCCTCTTCCGNAGTCGAATAATGTTTAACATTTAAATTCTTTATTAATTCTCGACGCACATTTAGCGGCGCCGTATCGGGCAACGCCAGACTTCTTACCGGCCCGCGAAAATCGGCGCGAGTAATCCGCGCGAGTCCTGTAAAAATATATGGATCAGTAGTGAATCCGGTGAAATAGGCGTTCTCCTCCGTGGGATTGGGACCAATTTTGTCAAGGACAACATTAACTTCGCCGTTGCCGGTTTTTGTGGTATAATCTTTATCGTTATCGGGAACGATCAAGGTAAATGGCAAACCGATCGTTTGCATGGTCTTGGCGAAGAAGTCGGGAAGAATTCCCTTAAGCGCTCCATTTTCGACATAAGAATAGGGTGGAATATCTCTCCGCGATGTGGCCGTGATCTTTTTGTCGCCTCGCGAGACAGCCGCCATATAATCGTCTTCTCGGGCTGAAAATTCTGGAGCGCCAGAGACGTCAGGCCCATAATGCCTATAATATAGATCATTTTGCCAGTCGCCTTCGTTAAGATTCATTTGCTCGATGGCCGCGTTTATCTCATCGATGATCGCCTGATCTTCCTTGCGAGCGATAATATAAAAATTGTCGCTATTTACGATGTCCAGCAAGGTCTCGTTAACCGGTTTGCGCAAATTGCTGGAAAGCGCGGCGTCAATCTTTC
>JAAUYY010000082.1 GCA_014804865.1 Desulfovibrio sp. | reverse complement strand
CTGTCAGATCTGTTAAATATGATTTACGCTGGTTGCTCATGCTAGAAGCTTTGCAATAACCAGTCCTTATGAAAACAGCTACTTAATCTCACCATCGAAATGGAAACTGGCGTGGGCAAGACCTACACCTACATCAAGACCATATTTGAATTGAACAAGGCCTACGGCTGGAACAAATTTATTATCGTCGTCCCCTCCGTCGCGATCCGCGAAGGCGTCTATAAGACATTNCAGATAACNCAGGATCACTTCGCCGGGGATTACGGCCAGAAAATCCGCTTTTTTATCTATAATTCGGCGAACTTGACNGAAATAAGAAACTTCGCCGNGGATAGCAAAATAAGCGTCATGATTATCAACGCGCAGGCTTTCAACGCAAGAGGCAAGGACGCGCGCCGGATCGATACGCCCCTGGACAGCTTCGGCTCGCGCAAACCGATCGACGTCCTGGCCGCGACAAATCCCGTCGTGATCATCGACGAGCCGCAGTCCGTCGAAGGCAAGGCGACGCGCGAAAGGCTCGCGAAATTCCGGCCAATGCTTANCCTCCGCTACTCCGCCACGCACAGGNNCGATTCGATCTACAACATGATCTATCGGCTCGACGCCCAGGAAGCCTACAACAAGCGGCNGGTCAAAAAGATCGAGGTCAAGGGNTTCANGCAATCGGGAACGACGGCGAGCGCGGGTTATATCTATCTCGAGTCCGTAAATATCTCTTCGGGCAATCCCACGGCTACCCTGGAGATNGACTATAAGGGCAAGACCGGAGTCTCCCGCAAGAGACGCGTATTCAGGGAAGGCGACAATCTCTATGACTTCTCCAATTACCTTGAAGAATATAAGGACGGCTATGTAATAAGCGCGATCGATGGNCGNGACAATCATATCGAATTCCTCAACGGCNTGAAACTGGTCGCCGGCGAAGNAGNNGGTCATGTCGATGAAAAACAGCTCCGGCGNTTGCAGATCCGCGAGACAATNTTGTCCCATCTGGCGCGCGAGGAAAAAAATTTCGCCCGGGGCATAAAAACGCTTTCCCTCTTTTTTATCGACGAAGTGGCCAAATATCGCGTTTACGATAAAAACGACGCGGGCGCCAATGGCGAATACGCCTTGATGTTTGAGGAAGAATATCAAAAAATCCTTGAGACAAAAAAACAGGAACTCGGCGCGAACCNGGAATATATAGCCTGGCTGGAAAAACGACCGGCGGCGACAAGTCACGCGGGCTATTTTTCCATAGACAAAAAAGCCAAAAAATTTATCGATAGCGAGNTCAAACGCGGCGCGACCTATTCCGAAGACTCNGACGCCTACGACCTCATTATGAAAAACCGCGAGCGTCTGCTNGATATGGACGAGCCGGTTCGCTTCATTTTTTCCCATTCGGCCCTGCGCGAAGGCTGGGACAATCCCAATGTGTTNCAGATTTGCGCTCTCAAGCAATCCTCGAGCGAAACGCGCAAGCGGCAGGAAGTCGGTCGCGGCATGCGGCTCTGCGTGAACGGCGCCGGCGAGCGCATGGACGANGANCGGATCGGCAAGGAGGCCGACGATCTGAATGTGCTCACGGTTATCGCCAGCGAAAGTTACGAGAATTTCTCGCGCGGCTTGCAGGCCGAGCTNGCCGAGGCGGTTTATTTTCGTCCGAAAACTGTGGANCCCAGTCTGTTCGAAGGCCGCGAACTGCGTGACGAAGCGGGTAACGCTTTAAAAATCACGCGCGAGCTGGCCCTGANAATTAACGACGATCTGATCANNAAAGATTATGTCGCNGCCGGCCAGTTCACCGAAAAATACTGGAAAGACCGCGAAAANGGCGCGCTNGAATTGCATGAGGAGGTCGCGCCCTACGGNTCGGANATGCTCAAAATTCTGGACAGCGTTTACAATCCCNNAGCCTTGAAGCCGGACGACGCCAGAGAAAAGAATGTCTCCCTGACCCTGGACAAGGAAAAGCGAAATTCCGAAGCTTTTAAGAAACTCTGGGCGCGAATAAACGCCAAGTCCGCCTATACGGTAAAATTTANCGAGTCCGAGTTGATCGAAAAGGCGATCAGGGCGCTGGACGACAGGCTCCATACTCAANAAATATACTTCACCGTCCAGTCGGGCAGGCTGGAAAATATCGAATCGCGCGAGCAACTGGCCGCAGGCTCGGCNTTTATCCAGTTGAAAGAGAANGAACAGCGCGCGACTGTCTCCGGCGCNGGTTCCGTAAAATATGATCTTTTGGGAAAAATTGTCGAGGAGACGAATTTGACGCGGGCGTGCGTCGCCGCCATCCTGAAAGGNCTGGCGCCAGACGTATTCCNGCAATACCATGACAATCCCGAAGATTTTATCATTAAAGCGAGCCGGATTATTAATGAAGAAAAGGCCGCGATAATTATCGAGCATATCGCGTATAATAAACTGGAGGCGACTTACGACGTCGACGTCTTCGCGGAGCCAAGCTATCGCGGCCAGCTGGGCAAAAACGCCATAGCCGCCAAAAACATTTATACGATTATGTAATTTACGATTCGGACAATGAAAGAGAGTTCGCCGAAAAACTGGACAGGGACGACAACGAAGTCGAGATCTATGTAAAACTGCCCAGGAAATTCCATATTTCCACGCCAGTAGGCAAATACAATCCGGACTGGGCCATCGCTTTTTACGAGGGCAAGGTAAAGCACATTTATTTCGTGGCGGAAACCAAGGGGAGTCTGGACAGTCTGGAGCTTAGGGCCATCGAAAGCGCGAAGATCGCCTGCGCGCGCAAACATTTCGAAGCGCTGAACTCGGAAAATGTGAAATACGACATCATTTCGAGCTACGACGATTTGATCAATAAAGTTCTTAGATGACTTCCTCTCCGCCATAAATGACAGAGCTTCCCGGCTGTAGCGGCTCAAAGAGCCGCGTCACAGGAGAGTTCCCGTTTCAACCGCTCTAGCCCTTTCCACCCGCGGCTGACACGCTATGCCCCGCAACCTGAATACTCAATGCGGCATTATGATCCGCCTTAGCTTCAAACCCGCGGGCCATGCGCCTGAATTTGGCTTGCGTTATCCGGTTATCTTTTGACAAATAGCCGCTATGCTTTCCCGCCCGCGGCGCTCTCTCTTAATTTATAGTGCATCAGCTTTCCCGTCGCCGTATGCGGAAGGGCGTCGACAAAAGTATATATTTTGGGATGTTTGTATGTCGGCAACATGGGATGTCGAATACACCATTCTTTCAGATCCTCGATGGTAAGAGAGTCGTCAAGGGGAACAATATACGCGGAGACTCGCTGGCCATGCAGTTTATCAGGGACTCCAATGACCGCGCTTTCCGCGACTTTGGGATGTTCATTTAACGCCGCCTCGATTTGCGCCGGATAAATATTTTCGCTGGCGCTAATTATCATATCGTCCTTGCGACTTAAAACGGTTATAAAGCCGTCCTCGTCCCATATTCCAATATCTCCCGTATAGTGAAAGTTTTTATAAAATTTCTTATTGGTCATTTCGGGATTATTAACGTAACATCCAGTCGATTTATGGGGCGCCTTTATTATTATTTCGCCTATATCGCGGTTATTTTTGGGAACAAGGTCGTCCGGATCGCCGAAACCGTCCGCTATGGCTTTCACTATCCTTACTTCATCGTCGACGCAAGACTGGCCGGTGGCCGAGCATTTTTCTATCGGGCTGTAGGGCCGCATGTAAACATTTACAAAAGTCTCCGTCGTGCCATAGCCGTTGAGTATATTCGGGGTAAAAAGTCCGCGATATTCCAGAAGCTCCGCTTTTGAAAACGGACTTCCCATTGAGCAAAGTCCCTTTAAAGAAGAGACATCCAAGGGAGACGATTTTTGGGCGCGGGCAAGCAGCTGGAATATTGAAGGAACTCCTGTTATAAAATTTACTTTATATTTTTTTATAACTTCCAGAGTCATTTTAGGATTAAATTCTTTCATAATTACAACTTCGCCGCCCACATAGAGAGTAGCCGTCGGGCCGCCAATATGAATGCCTCCGCGATGAAACCATGGCGTAAGATTCAATGTTCGATCTTCCGGGGTAAGCGGATAATGCATAATAACGTCATGCGCGGAAAATAATTCGTTTATTGAATTAATTGGAACAGCCTTCGCCTTATTTGTCGTTCCCGACGTATATAGTCTGGTTGTCTCATCGTATATATGCGGCAATACGTTAAAGGCGGGATTATCTGTCGAGCCGTTTTTTACATATTCGCTAAATAAAATGGACGAAGGCGCGATTTTTCCGCCCGAATCTACATATAATAAACGTTTGGGCCGAAAATTCGATATTTTTAATGCTTCCCGGACAGTATCAGCGAAAAAGTTGTCATATACGAAAAATTCCGGTTTGCTGTCCTCCAGAAGAAGCGCGAGTTCGCCCGGAGCGAGCCTGTAATTTATGGGGCAGTTGATGGCTCCTGTCTTGTGTCCGGCCAGATAGCAAAAAATAAATTCCGGACTATTAAAAAGCATATGCATTATTACGTCATTTTTTTTAATGCCGTCGTCCAGAAAAGCGTTGGCAAGCTTATTGGCGTCCCGATTAAGCTCCGCGTATGTCCAGCTCTGGCCGGTGTTGCTATAGACCATCGCGTTTTTTTTCCCATAGCGCGTCGTATTGCGCAAAAAACCATTTAGCCACGTCATTTCATGCTCAAAGGAAAGTCTGAAATTATCTATATCGTATGTGAAATCCACCTTTTCTCCTTATAATCGGGGAATGTTACGAATTTTTCTATTTAGCGAAGAGCGGCGACCGTCGCGAGCGCGGCTGGCCGCGAGTTCCCGACGCGCGAAGTCGCCATAAGGCGCGGAAAATTTCAATTCGGCTCGATAGAATCCTGGCTTGCGCGCAAGGGACGCGTTGATTTATTTAAAAAAGGCTATAATATTAATCCGGCCACACCGCCCCGCGAATGTATGCCGACAGCGTTGCCCAGCGCTCCGAATCGCGGAGGATATATCCATGCGAGACGCGCGTTTCGGCGTTAATTTAATAAAATGCGCGGTTAACGGAGGACGCGTCGCGCTTTAAAAATTCCTCCGTCGGCGATCCAGAAATTTAATTTGATATATCAAAACATTTAAAATGTCAAGCGATCTGAATAACTATAACAAATTCGCTCTGGCCCCAGGGCAATCGCTTGAATTAAATTACAGTGGTTGCCTGTGTCCTGAGAACGTTAAACATGAAGCTGTTATCCCACCCTGCCAATTTGCGTCTTACCCGTACACTCGGCTTAATATTCA
>JAAUYY010000081.1 GCA_014804865.1 Desulfovibrio sp. | reverse complement strand
GAGCGGCGACGTACTACAGGAAATTCTCGAAAGGGTTATGTTTTGCATCGATGACGAGGACACCAAGGAAGCCGCGGCTTGCGTATGCTTCAAGGCCACCCAGAAAGACACTTTTGAGGTGTGCGGACTAAACGGCCACCAATTCGCCATGGTGACCGTGACCGAGCCGGGAGTGTGGGGGCTTTTGCAAAAAGGCGATTTGCTTATTCAGCGCAAATACCTGTCCGACATTAAAAAATGGCTTGATCCCAACGAGATAGAAATTAACCTTTCGGACAAAAGGCTTTATCTTAAAGGAAAGAACGGAGCCGAGCTTCTTTCTGTTCCCCGAGCGCATTTCTCATATCCGGATTATAATCTTTTTATGTCCAAACTGGACGAGCCGGGCATAAGCGAGCTCAACCTTTCCCGCCAGGAAGCTATTGATGCTCTGGGACGAATCGCGATCTTCAACACAGAAAGCGATCGTTGCGTATTCATGGATCTGGGAGCCGTCGAATTAAAGTTGTCCGCGGAGGGAGCCGACGTGGGTTCCGCGCTGGAAGAGCTGGAAGTGTCATATGCCGGAGCCCTCAAAAAGATTGCTTTCCCCACGAAAAGTCTAATGGAAATATTCGGTCATTTTCAATCCGAAAGGATGGATATGCTGTTCACCGGCGCCGAAGAGCCCTGCGGAATAAAGGGAGCCGATCCCGAGGATCGAGATTATCTCGTCATTATCATGCCCATGAAAGTAAGCGAAAAAAGCTATTACGCCGAAGAAGAGGATTAAGCTTCGCCGCGTTTCGTTTCGAAGCCACAAGGAAAGTTCATGTCCCAGGAAAATATAGAATTTGTCGATTATAACGCGTCGGCCATCAAAGTTTTGAAAGGTCTGGAAGCTGTGCGCGAGAGACCGTCCATGTATATTGGATCCATCGACTCGCGCGGTCTGCATCATCTGGTTTACGAGGTTGTGGACAATTCCATCGACGAGGCCATGGCGGGCTTTTGCACTAAAATTACGGTAACCTTGCACGCGGACAATTCCGTCACGGTAAAGGACAATGGCCGAGGCATCCCCGTAGATATGCATCCGACCGAAGGCGTTCCCGCCGTGCAGGTCGTCATGACCAAGCTTCACGCCGGGGGAAAATTCGATAATGACAGCTATAAGGTCTCCGGCGGGTTGCACGGGGTGGGCGTTTCCTGCGTAAACGCCCTCTCCGACGAATTGACGGTCACTGTGCGTCGCGGGGGCAAGAGATATCGCCAGCATTACAGCAAGGGCGTTCCGCAGGACGAACTGACGATAATAAGCGAAGAGGTGGAAGGTCATGGAACGACGATCACCTTTAAGCCGGACGAGGAAATCTTCGAGGTTCTCGATTTCTCCTATGAAACATTAAAAAAACGTTTCGAGGAGTTAGCCTATCTCAACAAGGGTCTGCGGATAGAGTGCAACGACGAAAGGACGGGGGAAACGCATATCTTCGAGGCCGAAGGCGGCTTGCGTCAGTTTGTGGAGGATCTTAACTCGGGTCAGACCGCCATCGATTCCGTGATTGAGGGAGCGTCCGCGAACGCGGAGAACGTCAACGTGGAATTCGCCATGCAGTACACCAGCGGCTATAAGGAAAATATTCTGACCTTCGCGAACAATATACGCACGCAAGAAGGCGGAACCCATCTCGTCGGTTTTCGAGCCGCTCTCACCCGCGCTATAAATGGCTATATAAAAAATCAACCGGAACTCCTGAAAAAAATGAAGGATTCCGTACTGACAGGCGACGACGTTCGCGAAGGGCTGACCGCTATAGTAAGCGTTAAATTGCCCAATCCGCAGTTCGAGGGGCAAACCAAGACAAAACTTGGCAACAGCGACGTCGCCGGCTTCGTGTCCCAATTCGTTTATGACAAATTGACCATATTTTTTGAGGAAAATCCTCGCGACATTCGCGCTATCATCGAAAAGGCCATTGACGCGGCGCGAGCGAGAGACGCCGCCAGGCGCGCCAAGGAACTGGTCAGGCGAAAAGGAGCTCTATCCGACAACTCTCTGCCTGGGAAACTGGCCGACTGCCAGAGCAAGGATCCGGAGGAATCGGAATTATTCATAGTGGAGGGCGATTCGGCCGGAGGATCGGCGAAACAGGGAAGAAATCCCAAAAATCAGGCTATCCTGCCCCTGCGCGGCAAAATCCTCAATACGGAAAGAACGCGTTTTGACAAAATGCTGGCCAATCGCGAGGTAAAGGCCCTGATCACCGCCATGGGAGCGGGGATCGGCAAGGATGATTTGGATTTAAATAAATTGCGTTATCACAAAATCGTGATTATGACCGACGCGGATGTGGACGGCGCGCATATTCGCACACTTTTGCTCACCTTTTTCTTCAGGCGTTACGAAGAGATGGTAAAGCAGGGTTATATATATATCGCCCAGCCTCCCCTCTACCGAGCCCATAACTCAAAATTTGAGAAGTTTATCAAAGACGACGCCGAATTAAATCGATTTCTGCTCTCGAGAGTAAGCGAGGACTCGGAAATTATAGCGGAAAACGGCGAAAAATTCTCCGGAAAGGCGCTTATTAAATTACTTGAAAAAATTGAAGGTCTGCGAAATAAAATTAAGGAAGCCGAGTCCGGCGGCTTGCCAGCCGAGCTCTTTCTGGCTCTTATTTCCGCGCCGACGCTAATCGAACAGAATAATTTTTTGGATATGCTCGGCTCGTCCGAAAGCGAATTGTCAAAATGGCTCGAATCTCATGATTATATCGCGAAACTCGAGAGAGAACTCGACTCGGACGAAGGCGAAGAAAGACTCTTCGCCGGATTTACCAGCAAAGGCGGCCATTATACCAGACGCGGAAAAGAATTTTTCGCGTCGCGCCTCTATCGCAAGACATGGCAGACATTCGCGGAAATCGCGGAACAATGCGGAGGCCTATCCTTTACTCTAAAAACAAAGGATTCGGAGACGAAAATGGACTCCGTGTTCGCGCTTCTTGACGCCGCTCTCGATGAAGCGAGAAAAGGAATAAATATTCAGCGATACAAAGGTCTTGGCGAAATGAACCCCGAACAGTTATGGGCTACGACCATGAATCCCGAAAACAGGACGCTTTTGCGTGTGTCCGTCGAAAACGCGGCGGCCGCTTCGGAAGCTTTCGAAGAATTAATGGGCGAGAGAGTGGAGCCAAGGCGCGAATTTATAGAACGCAACGCGCTCGCCGTCGAAGAGCTGGATATTTAGGGCGGAAAAAGAGAATACGACCCTGGCAGTTATAAGCCGGGACATTGCCGCGCGGGCAATTTTAAGATGGAATTAGCCGATAATTTGCGAAAATATGAGCGTTGGCCTTTCTTTCCTGTAAAATGGGAAGAGTGTCATTAAAACAGGATCCCGCGTCGCGGGCGCAAGAAGCGCGGCGTAGCCGCGAAATAGAAATGTATGCCTCCCGAATTTGTCGATAAAAATAATAATTGGTTAGCGTGGCTTTGCGTAGTGTGCGGCTGGCTTTTATGCGCTTTTTTATGCCTCGGCCTCACAGTGGAGCTGGAAGCTTACCCAGTCGCTTACGACACGCTTTTTCCAGCCATTCTCGTCATACTGTTTGGCAATATTTTTGTCTTTATCTTCTTGGTCAATCGTTGGGGGGCTTCCCTCCGCGCCCTTATGGGAGCCACGATTCGGCTTTGCGTAGGCGAGGCCCTGATTCTCGCCTGTCTTTATTGTCTGGGGAGATTCGCGTTTGGCGGATGAGAGAATTTCGCCAAAGCGGGAGAAATAATCCGGAACGCTAATCGGGTCGCCGACAGCGCAATCTTTTTTCGCCGCTATGAAGCGGTTTTTCTCGGGGTTCGAGCATGGCCGAAACTTTTTCCGAAACTCATCCTGAAATAAACATAGAGAAGGAACTCAGGCAATCATATCTTGAATACTCCCTATCCGTCATCATAGGGCGAGCGTTGCCGGACGCTCGGGACGGCCTAAAACCGGTGCACCGGCGCATAATGTACGCGCAGTATGAGCTGTCCAATAACTACAACAGACCGCATAAAAAATCCGCCCGCGTAGTGGGCGACGTAATAGGCAAATATCATCCGCATGGAGATTCCGCCGTTTACGACGCTCTCGTAAGAATGGCGCAGGATTTTTCCATGCGCGATCCCCTGGTCGATGGACAGGGAAATTTTGGCTCTATCGACGGCGATTCGCCGGCGGCCATGCGTTATACCGAAGTGCGGATGTCGCGCCTGGCGCAGGAGTTTCTCGACGATCTCGATAAAAATACGGTAGATTTCCGGCCTAATTACGACAATACCCTCGCCGAGCCGTCGGTAATGCCGACCAAAGTGCCCAATTTGTTGCTTAATGGCTCCTCCGGAATAGCCGTTGGCATGGCGACCAACATTCCGCCGCATAATCTGGGCGAGCTTTGCGACGGCTTGATAGCGCAACTGGAAAATCCGCAAGTTTCGATCGAAGAGCTGATGAAGCATATAAAAGGACCTGATTTTCCAACCGCGGGCTCCATTTACGCTGGCAAAGGTCTTTGGGACGCTTATCATACAGGTCGAGGGACAATAAAAATACGCGGAAAAATAGACCTTGAGGAGCGCAAGAAGGGACTTCAATCTCTGGTCATTACCGAAATTCCATATGGCCTTAATAAATCTTCCCTGGTCGAAAAGATCGCCGCTCTGGTAAATGATAGAAAGATAGACGGAATTACGGATCTGCGCGACGAATCGGATCGACGCGGCATCAGAATAGTCGCGGATCTGAAGAGGGGAACCATACCGGATATCATTATCAACGCCCTTTATAAATATACTCCCCTGGAAAGCGGGTTTGGCATCAATATGCTCGCCGTGCAGGACAATCGGCCTGTGTTGTTGAATCTAAAGACCGCTCTCTCCTGCTTTCTCGATCATCGCAAGGAAGTGGTGATTCGCAGAACTCGATACGATTTGGAAAAGGCCCGCCATCGCGCCCATATACTTGAAGGCTTGCAAAAGGCCATTGACATAATNGACGAGGTTATCGCGCTAATTAGATCGTCGGAGAGTCCTGAAAAAGCCAGGGAGGGTTTGATTGAAAAGTTCGAATTTACGGATATACAGGCGAAGGCCATTCTGGAAATGCGCCTGCAGAGATTAACCGGNTTGCAACGCGAAGAATTGGTAAGCGAATATAACGATCTTTTATTAAAGATAGAATTTTTCGAATCGATACTTGGCAAGCCGGAAGTCCTCAAGGAAGAAATTAAAAAGGAAATAATCGAGCTTAAACAGACTTTCGCCACGCCGAGAAAAACTAGAATCATGGGCGAAACTATCGATGAAATCGATGTTGAGGATCTTATTCCGGACGACGAAGTAGTTATCACGCTCTCGCGTCGCGGCTATATGAAGAGGACGAATCTCGAGCATTATCAGCAGCAAAAACGCGGCGGCAAGGGCATTGTCGCCGTGCAGGTAGCCGAAGACGATTATGTTCAAGAGTTTCTGACTACTAGCAATCATCAATATTTATGCTTGTTCACAAATAAAGGCAGAATGCATCAGTTGCGCGTTCATCAGGTGCCAGAAGGCAGTCGAACCGCTAAGGGCGCTCATATCAACAATCTTTTGCCCATGGAAGACGGCGAATGGGTAACGACCGTGCTAGCCCTTCGCGAATTTGCCGAAGACAAATATTTTATGTTCATTACCAGACAGGGAATGATTAAAAAAAGTTCGGCGTCCCTTTACGCGCGTTGTAGAAAAAGCGGGATAATGGCCGTCGGCCTGCGCGAGGACGACGAGCTTGTGGTCGTGCGACTGATAAGCCGCNANANCNATATGGCGCTGGTTACAGCCGACGGTTTTGCCATCCGTTTTTCTTGCGACGATATTCGCTCCATGGGGCGCGCGGCCACCGGAGTCAAGGGAATAGGCTTGCGGCGTCAGGATAAGGTAGTAGCGGGCGTAGATTTAAAAAAAGACGATCAGACGACCGAGATCATGTCTATCTCGGCCAACGGTTACGGCAAACGCACGAGAGTGGATTTGTATAGGGCGCAGACACGCGGCGGCAAGGGAATAATCAACTTCAGGGTTACCGCTAAAACTGGCCCGGTAGTCGGGGCGATGCCGGTCAAGGATACGGATAGTCTGGTGCTTCTTACATCGGCGAACAAGGTTATTCGAGTGGCTGTTGGCGAAATTGGCAGCAAGGGCAGAGCGACTTCGGGAGTAATAGTGGCGCGTCTCGANGCCGGAGCGCGAGTCGTTGGCTTTGACAAGGTGGAGGATAACAGTCAGGGAGAAGTAAGGGAATTGATGGACGCCCTTGAATCTGAAGAAAAGAACCTTGAAACGGAGGGCAATGTTCCAGATAAAAACGGAGACGAAGCGACGACCAATGAATAAGATCGCGGTTTGCATTGTCGCGATTATTGGCTTATTTATAGGCGCCTGCGACAGCAAGATACTCGACGCGGACGATCTGGAAATGGCGAAAAGCGCCTACCTGGACAGAAATATGCCGCTCTGCGAAAGACTTGCGGAAAGATATTTGCGCGAAGAAAGAGATCCGGAAAAAAGATGGGAGGCTTGGAATCTGCTTATAAAAGCGATCAATCATAACTCCCCGCAACCGCGAGCGACCCTCGAATGTCTTGACGTTATGCTCGTCGAATATGAAAACGACGAAGAAAGGGAAGCCGAGATCCTTCCGTTAATTGGAAAATTTAATGTCGATCTTCGTCATTATGACACGGCGTCAAAGGCGTGGAGCGTATATATCGATTTGGGAGACTTGAGCGACGCCCAACGTATAAACGGTTATCGTCAACTCGCCGCGTCCCAGTTCGGGCAAAGGCACTTCGCGGCCGGGGAAGAAACGCTTAACCAATGTCTGGGTTTGCCCGCGCCGGAACATGAAAAAATATATTGTATGCTGGATCTGGCCGACGTTAACGCGACGCAAGAGCGCTGGGAGGACGTCGCCGATTTATGCCAGCAGATTCTCGACGCCGAGCCGGACGAAGGAGTGCGCGGTCGCGCGTGCTATATGAGGGGGGACGCCCTGGAGCAACTAGGCGATTACAAAGCCGCGCTCGCGCAATTTGCTGAAGCGATGAAATATTATCCCAATCCGGCGGTCATCGAAAACAGGATAACTTATCTCAATACAATAATAAAAAATAACAAAGAAAACAAATGATACCTCATGAATGCGGAGTGTTTGGCATTTACCAGCACGAAGACGCGGCTCGGCTGACTTATTTCGGATTATACGCCCAGCAACATCGCGGACAGGAAAGCGCGGGGATCGCCGCGTTGGAAAATGGCGTGATGCGCGATTATAAGGGTATGGGTCTTGTCCCCGATGTATTTTCGGAAAGCATCCTGAATTCCCTTCCCGGAAATGTCGCCATAGGGCATTCGCGTTATTCCACGACTGGCAAAAGTTCTCCGCGCAACGCTCAACCCCTGATCGCGCATTTCAAGGGAACCGATATAGCGGTCGCGCATAACGGCAACCTTGTTAATGCCGCGGAACTGCGCTCCGAACTTGAAAACGACGGAGCAATCTTCGGCACTGGAAACGACAGCGAAGTTTTTCTGCATCTTCTCGTTCGAGCATTAAAAAATAATCCCTTGCCTGAAGCCGTAAGAATAGCGTGCAAAAAATTGCGCGGAGCTTATTGCTTTTTAATAATTTCCGGCGACACAATGATAGCGGTACGCGATCCTCACGGATTTCATCCGCTGGCTTTTGGGAGATTGGGNATAAGCCCCGTCTTCGCGTCCGAAACCTGCGCTTTCGATCTTGTGGGCGCGCAGTATGAGCGAAGCGTGGAGCCTGGCGAGATGATAGTAATAGACGAAACGGGAGAGAAGAGTTATCGCCTNGAAGGCGTTTTTCCTCCTNGTCCTCGGCAATGCATATTTGAACTTGTATATTTCGCCAGACCAGATTCCTATGTGTTCAACGAACAGGTGTATGTCTGCCGAAAACAAATGGGCTGGCAACTCGCCCACGAATCCACTCCAGACGTCGATTTTATCATGCCTTTTCCCGATTCGGGCGTATATTCCGCGGTTGGATTCGCCCAATGCGCGGAATTGCCATACGAACACGCGATGATACGCAATCATTATGTGGGGAGGACCTTTATTCAGCCCACTCAAAGCATGAGAAATTTTGGAGTAAGGGTAAAGATTAACCCTGTCAGGGCCATGATCGAGGGCAAGAGAATTTGCATTGTCGACGACTCCATAGTCCGCGGCACGACAATGATGACGCGAGTGAAAAAATTGCGGGAATTGGGCGCGAAAGAAGTGCATATCCGTATCTCCAGCCCGCCGGTAAAATTCCCTTGTCACTATGGCGTTGACTTTTCGCGACAGGGAGAACTAATCGCCGCGCGATACGACGCTAATCAGATCGCCAAAATTTTGGATGTCGATTCTTTGCATTACTTAAGCATCGATGGTTTGCTTCGCTCCGTAATGCATTCAAATCATTATTGTCTAGCCTGTTTTAACGGCGAATATCCGGTAGCTTGCCAATCCTGCGCGAAGTATGATCTTGAATCGATTCCAGCTTGAAGCAAAAATAGTTTTTAATTCCAGGATCCGTTATGAATACCGTTTTTAAAAGGCTAAAAGGTTTCGCCGATATGTTCGGCGATCAAAGCGCCGTTTTTTCCTTTCTGGAAACGGGCGCGAGAAAAGTCTTCGCAAATTACGAATATGAGGAGTTGCGAGCCCCCATCCTTGAAATGACCGATCTTTTCCGGAGGTCGATAGGAACGTCCACGGACGTTGTGCAAAAGGAAATGTTCACGTTTGAAGATATTAAAGGCCGTTCGCTTTCAATGCGTCCCGAGGCGACGGCGGGGGTTATTCGAGCGTATCTTGAAGCTGGACGCGACAAGGATCAGTCTATTTCAAGATTTTTTACTATCGGACCCATGTTTAGACGCGAAAGACCGCAGAAAGGTAGATTGCGGCAATTTCATCAAATAAATTGCGAATGTCTTGGCAGCGATAGCCCGTATATTGACGCGGAATTAATATGTATGCTTATGGAATTTCTTGAGCGCGCTGGTTTGCAAAATTTACAGATTCAGATGAATTCTCTGGGTTGTCGAGAATGTCGAGGAACATATATCGATGAATTAAAAAAGTTTTTGTCGTCGAGGGACAAAGACGCGCTTTGCGAGGATTGTCAGAATCGCGTTGTCGCGAATCCCTTGCGCGTGCTTGATTGCAAGCGAGAATCCTGTCGCGAAATTATCGATGACGCGCCGCGCTTTCTTGACTATAATTGCGAGGCTTGCCAAACGCATTTTGCGAAAACTCTTGATTTATTGAAACTTGAAGGGCTGGAGACACTGGTAAATCATAAACTCGTGCGCGGGCTTGACTATTATTGTCGCACTACGTTTGAAGTAACGAGCGAAGATATTGGCGCGCAGACCGCGGTCGCGGGCGGCGGCAGATATGATGGTCTCGCGCGGCAACTTGGAGGAGGGGATATACCGGGCACGGGCTTCGCTTGCGGTATGGAAAGACTCGCGTTGCTAGTTGAAAAAAATTTAGATTTAAATGTCAGACCAGACTTTTTTCTCCTCTGTCCGGACGCCGAAAATATGGATAGCGCGTTCGCTTTAACTCAGCAGTTGAGAAAGCGAAATTTTTCAGGAATCATGAATTATAAAGAGGGCAGTTTTAAAAGTTTGATGCGCGAAGCCGGAAAGACAAACGCGAGAATATGCCTCATCCTTGGCGCCGACGAAATCGCGAAAGACGCCGTTACAGTAAAAAATATGGACGACGGATCTCAATTTCAAATAGCGCGTGGCGAACTTGAAGAAAAATTGCTTGCAATGCTATCGGCTTCTTTAAATAAATAACAGAGCGGTATATAAAAATGATAGAAACCAGCGTCGACATACAACAAGATCATCAAAAATTCATCGCCTCTCTCGGGGATTGGGATCGTACTCATTCCTGCGGCGAATTAACCGCCGCGGACATCGGCAAAGAGGTGTGTTTAATGGGCTGGGTGCAATACCGTCGGGATCATGGCGGATTAATATTCGCCGATCTCAGGGATAACCGCGGATTGACGCAGATAGTATTTAGCCCCGAAGCGGCCCCGGAGGCGCATAAAAACGCGCATATTTTGCGAAGCGAGTATGTTATCGCGGTGAAGGGAAAAATTCGCGCCAGACCCGAGGGCATGACGAATCCCGATATGAAGACGGGAGAGATAGAAGTAGTCGCTAAAGATTGGAAGTTGTTGAATACTTCCAAAACTCCCCCCTTTCCTATAGAGGATCGAACTGACGCCGGAGAAAATTTGCGGCTTAGTTGGCGTTATCTGGATTTGCGGCGTCCCGTTATGCAAAAAGCGTTGCGAGCCCGTCATAAAATTAGCAAAGCCGTTCGCGATTACCTGGATGAAAATGGTTTTATAGATGTGGAAACGCCTGTCCTGACTAAATCTACGCCGGAAGGCGCGAGAGATTTTCTTGTGCCAAGCCGTTTAAATAAGGGTATGTTTTACGCTTTGCCGCAATCTCCTCAATTATTTAAACAGCTTTTGATGGTCGGCGGTTTGGATAAATATTATCAAATTGTAAAATGTTTCAGAGACGAAGATTTAAGAGCGGACAGACAGCCGGAGTTTACGCAAATCGATATCGAAATGAGCTTTGTCCGAGAACGCGACGTGATGGCCTTGGCGGAGGGATTAATGAAGGCCGTATTTCGCGACGCGCTGGGTAAATCCCTAGATACTCCTTTTCCCAAAATGACCTGGAAAGAGGCGATGGATAAATACGGCGTCGACAAACCTGATACGCGCTTCGGCCTCGAATTACGAGACGTTACGGATATAGTAAGGAATTCTCGATTCAAACTATTTAGCGACGCGAAACTCGTTAAAGCCTTGCGCGTGCCCGGAGGCGAAAAATTCACGCGAAAGGAAATAGACGAATTCACCGAATATGTTAAAATTTTTGGAGCGAAGGGGCTAGCGTGGATAAAAATTAAACCTGACGAATGGCAATCGCCGATAGCTAAATTTTTATCGGAGCAAGAGCGTTCGCACTTAAAGGAAAAACTGGAATTGCGACCCGGCGATATTGTATTCTTTCAGGCTGGCGAACCAGCAATGGTAAACTCCACTTTAGGCAATTTGCGAGTCAGACTTGGCGAATATTTAAATCTGATGGATCCAAAGATATTTAATTTTTTATGGGTTACCGATTTTCCTTTATTTGAATACAGCGAGGAAGAAAAACGCTTCNTAGCCTGCCATCATCCATTTACATCGCCTGTGGACGGGCACGACGAGTTCATGACAAACGAGCCGCAAAACGCTTTTGCGAAAGCGTATGACCTGGTTTTAAACGGCAACGAGGTAGGCGGAGGCTCCATCAGAATTCACGACGCTCGCATTCAGAAAAAGATGTTTGAAGCGCTAGGCATAGAAAAGGAGCGGGCGCGAGAGCAATTCGGATTTTTGATAGAGGCGCTGGAGCAGGGAGCTCCGCCGCATGGCGGAATAGCGTTCGGTTTGGATCGACTCGCCATGCTGTTGATGGGCGCAAATAGTATCAGAGACGTTATCGCCTTTCCGAAAACCCAGAAGGGAACCTGTTTGATGACATGCGCTCCAGCCGTACCTGAATCCAAACAACTGCGCGAGCTGGGAATTAAAATCTCTGAAAAGAATGGGTAAATATGTTGCTCAAGATTGTTTCTTATCCAGATGAAAGTTTAAAAAAAATATGCGATCCAGTCGTCGAATTTGATAGCGGCTTAGCCGATCTGGCCGACAATATGCTTGAAACGATGTATGTGGCGAAGGGCGTAGGCCTTGCCGCGCCGCAGATTGGTAGAAATATTCGCATGATTGTAGCGGATCCAGAACATTATAAATCTGAAAAAAACCCGTTAATTTTAATAAATCCAGAAATAGAGCTTTTGGGCGAAACGATTATAAGCGATCAGGAAGGCTGTTTGTCAGTTCCGATGGGTTACAGAGCGGACGTGCAAAGAAACGATAAAATAAAAGTAAAATATAAAGATTTAAATGGAATCGATAAAGAAGAAATATTTGAAGGATTTACGGCGATAGTTATTCAGCATGAAGTCGATCATTTAGACGGGATTCTCTTCATAGATAAAATAAGCCGATTGAAGCGTTCCTTATACGATAGTAAGGTTAAGAGATGGTTGCGCCAGAACGTTTGCGAATAATTTTTATGGGCACCTCCGAATTTGCAAAAATTATTTTAAAAAAAATTTTTGATGAAAAGAATTTGGAGATTGCGGGCGTTTTCGCGCAACCCGACAAACCGTCCGGACGCGGCTTAAAAAAAATTGAATATGGAGCCGTAAAAAAATTTGTTATAGATAACCGTCTCGATCTATACCAACCAATATCATTAAATGACCCTGATGTAATCGCGACTGTTAAGGAATTAAATCCTGATTTTATTGTAGTGGCTGCGTATGGCAAAATTATTCCAGAGTCGATAATTAGTATTCCCAAATTTGATTGCATTAATGTCCACGCTTCGCTTTTGCCCGCATTTCGCGGCGCGGCTCCTATTCAAAGAGCTATAATGGAAAGTTGGAATGGACGGAAAGAAACTGGCGTATCAATTATGCGCGTTGTCCGCGAATTAGACGCAGGCCCAATTTATACTCAACAAATAATCCCTATTGGAAATCACTCGAACGATTTTCTTTTTCACGAAATTGCGGAGATTGGATCTGACTTATTAATAAAGACAATTTATGATATAGTTAATAAAAATTTAGAGCCTCAAGAGCAAGAACATAATAAAGCCACTTACGCGCATAAGTTAACTAAAGAAGATGGATTTATTAATTGCAACAATTCTGTTGATCAAATTGACGCGCAAATAAGGGCTGTGAAGGGATGGCCCGGATCCCGAATGAATGTAAAATTTGACGATGAAAATCCTCCAATGACATTAGAATTTACTGTGTCTGAAATAAAAATTGTAGAAACAGATAATAACAAAATAGGAAACATTATTCGAGAAAATGGAAATTATAAAATATTATGCAAGAATGGATATTTGATATTAAGTAAAATCAAACCGCAGGGAAAGAAATGGATGGACGCAAAAGATTTTTTTAATGGGAAAAAGATTTATAAAAAAGATGTTTATGGAATAATTATTTAATATATGGATAAACCATTATATAAAAAACTGATTAATAATTCATGCGCAAATGCAAAAAAACGTTTATTCATAGGACTATTAATTCTTACATCATTTTTGATTTGCATTTTTATTTTTATTTTTTTAATTCTTCCATGGTTAAATAATAATTATATATATTTTAAATTTCTCTCTCTAATTTTAGGATCTACTTCTATTGTCTTAATCGGATTTTTTTGTCTTAATTCAATAATTTCTCTATATCTTCCAAATTATATTTTTGATTATAAGCGATTGCGATTAATATTGATTCGTTTCCTATTACCTCTTATGGAATCTCTATGTTCATATATAAATATTAATAAAAACGACATCAGAAAATCTTTTATAAAAATTAATAACGAATACGTCTTACAGCATTTAAATATTAATAAAGACAGTAAGATATTATTGTTACTGCCTCATTGCATACAAAACAGTAAATGCGAGATACGTTTAGCTCCAGATTTAAAAAATTGTAAAAATTGTGGAAAATGTTTAATTGGAGTAACGAAAGATATTTGTTTAAAACATAACTTTTATACTATTATCGCGTCTGGAGGCACAGTCGCTCGGAAGTATGTAAAGGAATTAAAGCCAGATTTTATTATTGCGATAGCGTGCGAGCGTGATTTAACATCTGGAATACAAGATTGCTTTCCAATACCTGTATTTGGAATACTTAATATCCGTAATTTTGGACCTTGCGTTAATACCTCTTATTCTCTGCCTTTACTCACCTTATTTCTAGAAAATATCTGAGCCCGCCCTATCACTATTGCCCTTTTTTACGGGTTTGGCAAGCGGTTTGGTAGGGGTTTTGGGATTTTTAGTTTTTATCGATTAATATCATGGGAGGGATCGGCGTTTTTCACCGTTGGTATATTATACATTACTGTCTTGCGAGACTAGAGATCTCATCGCGCGGCAGGGATAATCGCCAGGCTCCGGGCTTTTTATGAGGGTCGGGAGGTCGTCCGCTGGCCGCCCGGATTTTCGAGGAATATAGCGATTCGCTTTTGAAAATACTCAACGCGCTACGCGGCTTTGCTATGCGAAGGACCCAGCCAAATTGCCTCAAAGCGAGCTTGCAAGCAAAAGGGTGTTCTAAAAGGACTGTTTTCGTTGTCGCATGGCGCGCGCCTTGAGCAAATGGAAAGCAAAGCGTCTCGCGTATAGGAGATTTCAAGCGAGACTCGCTATAAAAAATCCCAGAGGCTAGCGCGCAATTAATCAAAACTTTCCAATGAGGGAGACGATTTCGCGCTGGCGCGAGCGCAAACCAGCGTAGGAGACCTGGAAAAATATTGTTTGCGCGCGGAAATATAGAGATTGAGGGCGTAGCGCGATCGTTCAGGACGCGTAGGCAAATATTGAGAGGTAGGGCGCCGATTGCCGGTCGGAGGGGAAAGCGCGTAAAACGCGCCAGGGCGCGGAGCAAATATAGAGAGGATGACAACCGGTCGAGGAGATAGCGCGGCTCGGAGACAGCGAGGATCGGGGCCGGAGCAGGAACGCGCGTAGGGCGAAGCGAAGGCCAGGGAGTAAGCGGAGCGCGGAAACGCGAGATTGAGGAGGCGGAGGATCGAGAGGGACGGGAGAGATAGAGCGAAAGGCGAGAATGGTAGGGAGGGGACGCGGAAACGCGATTGAATAGGCTGAGGCTAGAGAGGAAACGGGATAGAGCGAAAGGCGCGGATGCTAGCAAAGGCGCGGGGCGCGGGATTGAAGAGGCAGAGATCAGAGAGGGATAGGGACGCGGGAACAGGAGAAAGGCGCGGAAATTTATGGGAATGGGACGGGAGAGATAGAGCGATAGGCGAGGATAACATAAGGGAATGGGGGCTGGCGGGATTTGCGCTCCGTCCCGAACCGCGAAAGCGGGTCGGGCGGAAAATTGCGGAAATCATGCCAGCCCCCCTCGGGCGGATCCGCGAGCAAGGAGAAACGGCGGGTCCTTCGCGGGATTTCATGCCGATTTGCGCCGATCCGCGAGCCATTAATAAACGCGGCGCGAAAATTCTATCGTTTTGGGAGGGTACATGACAAAGGAAAAGCTTCTCAAAGCCATAAAACTCAAATGTCTCGAGTGTTCCGGCGGCGTCCGCGAGGAGGTTCAATTTTGCCAGATTCCCGCCTGTCCCCTCTATCCCTATCGCCTGGGCGAGGATCAGGCTCTCTTGCCAGGATTGGGGGACGCGGAGGATAGCAAGGACGCGGGAAAGCGGGAAGAAAGACGCGGAGGATGAGGGTGAGCGGACGCGGGGGCGCGAAGGACGACGCGAAGATTAGAGAGCGAATGGGACGAGAGAGAAAGAGCGAAAGGCGAGAATAGTTGCGGGGCGCGGGAACGCTAGAAAGGCGCGGAAATATATGGGAATGGGACGGGAGAGATAGCGGGATAGCCGAGGATAACATAAGGGAATGGGGGCTGGCAGGATTTGCGCTCCGTCCCGAACCGCGAAAGCGGGTCGGGCGGAAATTGCGGAAATCATGCCAGCCCCCCTCGGGCGGTCGG
>JAAUYY010000080.1 GCA_014804865.1 Desulfovibrio sp. | reverse complement strand
AGATAACGGCGCGTCCGCGACGGAAAAAACAAAAATTTTGGAACGCGATCCAAATGTATATTTTTTCACAATTATAAACAATACTTTTTAAAGTTTTTTAATAAATATTTTAGCTCCGCGAAATTACGATTTTAAAAGCCGGGACAGATCGCGAAAGAGATTCCGGGAGGCAGCGACCGCGTCAGCTTCCGATTGAGCGCGCCTCGCGTCCTCGACAATTTTCGCGAGATATTTTTCTTCGCCCAGCGATTCGGCGCGCAATTGGGCGAGCAAAGCGGGGAGGGAGGCTTCGTCGGCCGCGAGCAATTTGTCGCGCCAGTCTTCGGCGCGCCGGAAGAGCTTTATTTCTTCGGCGCCCGCGTTTTTGCGAGCGGAGAGAGCCGCGGAGATGGCGGCGATGTCTTCGCCGCGCATTAGTTTGCCAATATATTGTCTTTGCCGCCTGGCCGCCTCCCGATCGCGAATTTTGTCGCTCATGGCGAGAGCTTCGAGCAGATCCGCGGAAAGTCCTATCCCCTCGCGCTCATCGGGCTTTAGTTTGGCCAATTCTTCGCCAAGCTTCTGGATAGCCGCGCTCTCGCGTTTTTTCGCGGATCTGCTCGGCCCGTCGCCTTCTCTTTCATTCGCTGGCATATCATATCCTCCTGTTATAAATTAAACATTAAAAATATATTCCAAGAATTACGCCGACGAGAACTACGAAGGAGATCGCTCCGTTCAAGGTAAAAAAAGCAAGATTAATTTTACTTAAATCATCAGGTTTGACGAGCTTGTGTTCCCAGAGCAAGATAAAGCCGATTATGGCGCATACAAGGTACCAGGGCCAGCCAAGGGACGCCGCGTAGCCGTCGAGGAAAAGAAAAATTACGGTCATGCAATGAGAGAAGGCCGCGATATGCAGAGCGGAAGTCTCGCCTAAATCGGCGGGCATGGAATGCAGTCCTTCCGCGCGATCGATGGCCAGATCCTGAAAGGCGTAATATATATCGAAAGCTCCGACCCAGAACGAAACGGCGAAGAAGAGAAGAATGGGCGCGAGTCCAAGAGAAAGCGGTATTACCGCGAGCCATCCGGCCAGAGGAGCGAGACCCAGCGTGGCGCCAAGCCAATAATGACTGAACGGCGTAAATCTTTTCAAGTAACTATAGGCGGCCGCGAAACCGAGCGCGGGAATGGAGAGCAGAAGACAAGTTAAATTAAGACAGGCGCACGCCGCGACAAAGATCGCGCCCATGACCGCTCCAAAAATTCTCGCTTCGACTATCGATATCTTTCCGGCGGGCAAAGGACGGTCACGCGTTCTGGGATTCTTGCGGTCTATATCCAGATCAGCAAGCCGATTGAAAGTCATTGCGAAAGAACGAACCGCGATCATAGCGATCGTGAGAAAAAACAAAACGCTAAATGGAGGGAGTCCCCGCGCGGCCAGGAACGCTCCGGCCCAGGCGTAGGGGAGCGCGAATACGGAATGCTCGATCTTGATCATTCGACAGATTTCGATAACTTGCATATCAGGCTCCGCAATCGGCGTTATCGCCGTTTAACTTGGCTAGCGCGTGATCAAGCGCGGGGAGGATGGCCGCGAGATTTTCTTCCGCCCCTTTGGCGCTACCCGGGAGATTTACGACAAGCGATCGGTCGATCGCGCCAGCCGCGGCGCGAGAAATTATCGCTCGCGGAGTCGACTTTAGACTAGCGACAGTCATCGCCGTCGAGAATCCGGGCAATGTCTTGTCCAGAAGGGAAAGGGTGGTTTCAGGGGCGATATCGCGCTCCGAAAGTCCGGTGCCCCCGCTGGTCAGGATCAAATTATAGCGCTCGGCGAGAGCGAGTCTGGCGAGCAAGGATTTAAGCATGGAAGGTTCGTCGGGAATAAGGAAATGGCGGACTATCGCCAGAGGCAGGGCGTCGGCGACAAGCATAGCGACGAGAGGGCCGGCCAGATCCTCCCGCTCGCCGCGAGATCCCTTGTCGGAAAGGGTAATTACGGCGAGACTCCAGCCGACCTTTCGCGAAGAATATGAGAGGGAGCCTGCCGGAACATCTTTTAGAGCGCGCAAAATCGGCGCGAATAGCGAAACGCGAGAGGGAGGAGTCGGCGGCGGAAGCCAGTCGTAGGCTATAATCTGGAAAAAAGGCGCGCCGGAAGCCTCGAGCGTCGAGCCTACCGGAAATGTTTCGGGCGCAAGCGTCAAATCCGCCGCGAAATTTCCCCCGACGTTCGGAGGCAGAAGCGGCTCGACGGAGCCTTTTTCGCGTCCGTTTGACGTTACGGTTACGTTCATAGTTCCTCGCTTGCGAAAAATTAAAAGTTTATCGCGCGGTTTCGGCGCGACGCGAAAATTTTGCGACGGATTTCGTCTGGCGCGTCCTCTGGCGAAGACGGGTTCCATCGACGATTTTCGCGTGCGGAGTCGGCGGCTTAAACAGTCATGGCGACCGGGAAATTTCATTTCCGCGGCGATCGCGAATCGCGCGACGCTATTATTATTCGCTTTATCAATTTTATCAATTTATCAAATTATGACGCGACCCCGGAAACGAAGATTTGGACTCTGAATATCCGGAATCGCAAGCGCGCGAGGCGCGGGAGAATGAAATGAGCAAAAGCGGCGACATGATCGAAGGGTTGAGCTTGCTGGGCAAAGGATCGATGCCCAAACTTTCCGGAGGTCCTTCGCGAACAATTCTGGAGGCCTTTCCAAACAAGTACCCGGACAGACATTACGTAGTTTCGATATATTTTCCGGAATTTACTTCCCTTTGTCCAGTTACGGGACAGCCGGATTTTGGCGCCATTCAAGTCGATTATATACCCGACGAACTGTGCGTCGAGTCGAAAAGTTTCAAGTTATATATGTTCGCCTTTCGAGATCATCAATCTTTTATGGAAACCATCGCCAATGCCATTCTCGACGATCTTGTCGCTGTTCTCGATCCGCGCTGGATAAGAGTTAAGGGACTTTTCGCTCCGCGCGGAGCGACGAGACTCCATGTTTTCGTAGAACGCTTCAAGCCTCTGGAGACCGTTCTCAAGGAAGAGGTGGAGCGGCGCGTCGAGAGCTGGCGAATCGAGGAGCGTCGTTAATCCGAAAGCGATTGACTTTTTAATATTGCGAATTTGAAATTCGGGACGATAAGATATAGCGGAAGGAACGCGCCCCGAGCGCGACTCGGGACGCCGCGGTTTTGGGGCGCGGCGGCAGCCCGGTAGACGGCTTTCGCCGCTTCCCGGGGCGCGCTCGCGATCGGGATCCCATAAACGCGTCAAGTCTGGCGCGCCTCCGCGACAAGTGGCAATTTTTATCGGCAATCGCTATACAGGACGCTATGGATGGCCAGTTCGGCTCATTATAAACACAGCATGATCGCCCTTCTTTTCTGGGCTATCGGATTATTCTTCTTTCTCGGCGTTTGGCAATGGTCCTATTCAGTCGCCCAGAAGGACGCCGAAAACAGACTTCTTTCGGAGGCGGGGAGACTGGCGTCTCAACTCGCCCGCGTTCTCGCCCTGCCTGAAACGAAAATGGACGAGAGGACTATTCTCGCCATTCTCTCGCGCGCCATGGACGACGAGAGCGTTTACGCGGTAAAAGCCGAAAACGCGGACGGCGAAGCCATCGGTTGGCGCCGCAATTACCTCTGGGAGACTTCTCCCTGGGACGACGAGATCGCCGACGATTGCGTCCAGGGATCGAATGTCCTGAAATATCGCGGCGAAATCGTAGGCAAGATCGAAGTGTGGATTTCCGCGCGACAGACAAGGGAGGAGTTGGCCATTCACGGCAATCGCGAAGCGTGGAAACTATTTTACTCCTGCTTTCTCTGGACCTGCGCGTTTATATTTTTATTTTGGATTAAAGGCGATTTCCGACGTCTGGCTTCCTATATGCGCGAAGCGGGAGGCGAGGATGAAGACGAAGCTCCGAAAAGGAATCGCCGTCAGGGAGAGGCGGATACAGATTTGGTGTCGCCGAGCAGGGGACGGGCCTATCAAAGGGAAGACAACGACGCCTGGTACGTTACGGCCGGGATGTTCAGACAGACATTCGGTCGCGCTCCGCGTTTGATAAGCAGACTTTATGCCGAAGGCGAAACGGCCGGTCTTTGCCATCTTGGACGGATTCTCGAACAGGCGGCACCGTGCATCGGTTCGATTAAACTTGAAAAAGCCGCGAAGGATATGCAGAACGCCTTGAATAATCCGGAAAACGAATCCACGGCGAGACCGGTGGAAGAGTGCGCGCGAACGCTCGAGCGCGCCCTCGAAGCTCTCGCGGGCGAGAACCGGCGTCCTGTCTCCGCGGAATCCGGCGAGGCTTCGGAAACTCAGCGATAAAAATTTTTGGAAGCTGTCCGCATAGCTTCCAACGCCGGATTTTATACTCCGTCGAGTCGCGACAAGCGGCGAGAAGGAGCATAAAACGCGCTTTTTTGCGAATGATCTTTCGCGTAACCGTTTGCATGACGGTTATGAAGGCATACTTTTAAATAATCCCGAAAGGAAAATTATATGGGATTTTTTTCAGTTTTTAAAAAAATTTTTGGCAAGGAAGAAAAACCCNCCGCCTCCCCGGACGAGAAAATTCGCCGTCAAGAACCGGATAGCGGAACAGCGAAAGACGACGTTTTAGAGGCGAAGACAGGAACTATCGAAGTCGCTCCGGAAAACGGCGAAGAGACGGCNTCCGAACCCGCTCATACCTCGACCGAAATCGTTTCCCAGGCGGACAAAGCGAAGACGAAAGCCGAGGAATCGACCGGCGCTCCGCCGGATGCCGACGCCGATCTTGTCGGCGCGGAAGAGACTCCAGCTTCGCGGACGGCGGAGGACGACGCCATGCTCGCGCGACTGCGGGNCGCNGAGCCGCGCCTTTCAGCCTGGCTCGACATAATCCTGGAAAATGTCGACGAGGCCAACGANGAATTCTGGCGCAGACTTCGGTTTTTATTGGCGGCGCTCGAAGCTCCGCAAGGGGAAATCGATGTATTTCTAAACGATTTTGGCAAATGGCTTCGAGAGATGGAGTACGTCCATACGGACGAGTTCCGCTCCGAATTGCAATATCGCATGGCTTTAGCCCTCGAACTAGAGGATGAGGAAGACGAGCGAAACAGGTTGTTTTTAAAGCTCGCGGAGGGCCTGGGCAAAACGCGCGAGCAACTGGGCAGGGGGCTCGATCGGCTGTTTAACAGCCACGCGAGGCTCGACGAAAGTTTCTGGGAAGAGCTCGAGGAGCTTTTTATAATGGCCGATCTTGGATACGACGCGGCCATCGGCCTTGTGGAAAGACTGCGCGAAAGGGCGGAAAAGGAAAAAATTTCGGATCCCGCGGAGACAAGAAATCTTTTGAGGGAAATAGTAAACGAAATTTTCGCGCCGCCGCGCGGCATAAAGGCGGTTAACAAACCCGAAGTTATCCTGCTCGCCGGCGTAAACGGAGCGGGCAAAACCACGACGATCGCTAAACTCGCCTATAGGGAAAAAATGCGCGGAAGAAAGCCGCTGATCGTCGCGGCCGACACATTCAGAGCGGCCGCCATGGAACAACTGGAAGTCTGGGCGAAACGCGTCGGAGCGGATTTTTACTCGAAGAAGGCAGGCAGCGATCCCGCCGCCGTCGCGTGGGAGGGCATGGATTACGCTCTGAAAAGCGGAGCGGACNTAGTCTTTATAGACACGGCGGGGAGGCTCCAGACAAAGGCCGATCTAATGCGGGAACTGGGAAAAATCAGGCAGGTGCTNGAAAAAAAGCATCCGGGCTCTCCGCATCGAAGCATTCTGGTGCTCGACGCCACGACGGGACAGAACGCGTTGTCGCAAGCGAAACTATTTAAGGAGGCCGCGGGCGTCAACGAGATTATCCTTACAAAACTGGACGGAACGGCGAAGGGAGGAGTCGCCATCGCGGTCGCCATGCGCGAGCGCTTGCCCATAAGTTACGTCGGGCTTGGCGAAAAGCTGGAGGATTTGAGACCATTCGACGGCGATGGTTACGCGGCCGCGCTCCTTGAAAATAGCGGAGGGAAAAAATAAAATTTTTAAGTTTTCTCTTGCCAATTTTAAAAAAATCCATTAATAATAACTGGCTTCATTTCCGAAGCCGTCCCTGAACGGTAGGGAGGGACAGGTTGATTCTGTCCTTATTTCCTTCTTGCGAACTTCGCAAGCTAGGTTTTTTGACATTCGCGGGCGCCATACGCCTCCCAATGTCTGGCCGTTCCAGCCCT
>JAAUYY010000079.1 GCA_014804865.1 Desulfovibrio sp. | reverse complement strand
ACTCTTCCCTTTCGGCGATCATGACGCTGGTCCATTTTTGAGCGGGTCATGAAAAAATAACAGCGCGGGAGGATCGCTTCGTAACATGTCTATAAAGGTTTACAATATCAAGTTTGCGCTGGATCTACATAAGAAGCTAAAATGAGAAACTATACCCGATTGAAAATTGAAAATCCCGACCTGCTCTTTTTCACATCAGATCCGCATTTTTTCCACGAAAGGATTATCTGTATCTGTCAAAGGCCTTTCAGGGACTCCGATGACATGAGGGAGTCGCTTATCAGAAACTGGAACGCGATTGTGCCAAAAAACGGCCAAGTCTTCATTCTCGGCGACATGTTCTGGAAACGAGGCGACATGGAAAAATGCGCGAAGGTCATGGACAGGCTTAACGGGAAGAAGTGGCTTGTGTCCGGAAACCACGATCTTTTCGAGAGAAACGCCTATCTTGAAATGGGTTTTGAGGATGCGAGGGATTATCTGGAATTATCGGCAAACCATCAGAATGTCGTCTGCTGTCATTACCCGCTCCTGGAATGGAACGGGTTTTATCATGGCTCCTGGCGCCTTCATGGCCACGTCCACGGGCGCGGCTCGCATTTCTCATTCAGAGTCATGGATGTCGGGGTTGACGCGAATAATTATATGCCTGTTTCCTGGCGCGATGTGACGAGGAATCTTGACGGGGGTTTGGAGCTTGACGAACAGGCCATGCGCGAGCGCGGCGACATTCAATGGCATCATCCGTACAGTTTTGGGAAAAATTCATAAGGAACAGGCGCGAGGCCATAACGCGACCTTCGAGAAGTCCGCCTAGTTTTAAGCGTTTCCGCGCCGGGCTTCGTCGAGTTTTTAAAGATCAATTAAATAATAATTAATCAACGTCGCCGTCGACGCCAATTACTTGCCCAGACACATAAAGAGATAAATCGGAAGCTAAAAAAACGCAGACATTGGCGATGTCTTCCGGGGTTCCAAGACGACCAAGCGAAACGCGAGAAGCCGCTCTTTCTTGCGCCTCTTTGGGAATGGAACGGAACATATCGGTGTCTATATAGCCAGGAGCAATAGCGTTTACTCGGATGCCAAACTCGCCTAGCTCGCGCGCCGCGGACTTGGTCATAGCCGATACCGCGCCTTTTGCCGCGGAATAGGCCAATTGTCCGCCGCTTCCGCGCGCGCCGACGATACTGGAAAGATTAATAATGGAGCCGGAGCGATTTTTTTTCATTAATCGCGCGGCAAACTGGAGCGCATTAATCGCGGCGTAAACATTTACATTAAAATTCTCATCGAGCTCGTCACGCTAAATCATCCCTATTAACGAGCCCGTCATAACGCCGGCGTTATTGACTAAAACGTCAAGACGTTTCTCCTCTTTATTAATGCGAGAGAAAGCGTTTTTTAACGCCTGATCATTCAGCATATCAAAATAGCATGGACGTAAATTTGGATTCTGGGTTTCCAGTTCGGCTAACGCTCCCTCGCGTCGCGCGCAAGCGTAAACAATGGCTCCTTCCTCAAGCGCTCGTACGGCTATCGCGCGGCCAATACCGCGAGAAACGCCAGTAACGAGAATTATTTTATTTTTTAATAACATTTTAATAAAATTAAAGTTTAAGTTATAAAGAAAAATAAATTATTTGTTGACATTATAATAATTTATTAAATGATCAACTTCATCTTGAATTAAATCTAACATTCAATAGGATCTATTGGCTTAAAAATTAAAATAACTGGTTTTCCATACATTGGGATTAAACTTGATTCGCGTTTCCGACAGAAATTTAGTTAAAGAAGTTTTATTCCTCGCTTAGCGCCTCGTTCAGGGCGTCGACGACTCTTAATACGTTTTCTTTTTCCATGCCTGGCCATAAAGGAAGGGTNAGAATTTCGGTCGCCGCCTCTTCGGCGATCGGAAATTCGCCTGGCTTATGGCCAAATTTTTCCCGATAATAGGGATGCAAGTGGACGGGAGAGTAATGAACGTTTACGCCTATGCCCTTCTCGCGCATTTTTTTAAAGGTCTTATCCCGATTGGGAACCTTAACAGTATAAAGATGCCAGGCGTGCGAAGAATTTTCATTTACCTTCAACGGGTTGGCTTTGGAACCTTTCAAGGCTTCGGCGTATATTTTTGCCAATTCGTCCCGTTTTTTTAACCATCCGTCCAATTTTTTCAGTTGCGAAATGCCAAGCGCGCATTGAATGTCGGATAATCTATAGTTATAGCCAAGGTCGACCATTTCATATTTCCAAGCGCCGATTTTCTCCCTTTCGCTGGCCGTGCTTGTTATCCCATGCCCCCTGAATCGTCTCAAGCGTTCCGCCAGTTTCTCGTCGTTCGTTACCGCNATGCCGCCTTCGCCCGTTGTAATATGCTTTACTGGATGAAAACTGAAGACGGTAATATCCGCGAGACTTCCGCAAGGACGTCCCTTATATGTGGCGCCCAAAGCGTGACAGGAATCGGCGACCAGCGATAGATTATTTTCGTCGGCGATCTTTTTCAGCTCGTCCCAATCGCAAGGCTGCCCGGCGTAGTCCACAGCNACTATGGCTTTTGTCCTGGGCGTTATCGCGTCGCGGATTTTTTGGGNATCGATCAGCAAGGTATCGGGTGAAACATCGCAAAAAACCGGCGTCCCGCCTTGATAAATTACCGAGTTGCTGGTCGCCGCGAAAGTGATCGGCGGAACGATAACTTCGTCGCCGGGCTTAACGTCAAGGGCGTACATCGCCGCGTGGAGCGCNGCGGTTCCGCTCGATACCGCTACGCCATGGCGAGCGCCGACTCTANCGGAAATTTTTTTTTCAAATTCGNCGACCAGAGGACCCGTGGTGATAAAATCCGACCGCAAAGCTTCGGCTACAGCCTCTATATCGCTCTCGTCAATATATTGTCTGCCGTAAGGTAGAAAGTCGCTCATTTTCGCTTTACCTCCAGCGCGCGTTACAGCGTTTTTTGATTGAGACTATCCTAAATTTTTAAAAATAATCAATATTTATAATGCGATTATTGCGCGATCCAACTCAAAGACGCTGTATAAATATTATTCGTCAAAATATTATTCATATTTAAAACATTTCGGCAGCGCGCCGAGGGAAGCATAAAAACGATATATTCTCGCGATAGTTGACGCCAGTCGCAAAATCTGCGCGCGTTTCCATCTTTTCCCGAAATTATCCAAGCGACGCGGCGACTTCGCTATTTGCTTAAAGTCGCCGTTGTCTGACAAAATTAAATCGTCGCTCCGAATAAGAGCGAGAAATAATAAAAATCGCGAGCAAATTTCGGGAACTATTCGAAAGCTAATCCTGAAGAATGCCCTCTTCCCGCAAAGCGTTTAATAATTCTGATCCTTTAATCCATTTTGTATTATTATCGGATGAATATTTAAATCCTTCCTCCACGCGTCGGCTATCTCCCAAGTCATATTTGAATGTTTCCGGCATAATCACATAATATTGCCCGATATCGATGGTGTGTCTTGAGTCTTCGGGAGTGATCATAACTTCGTGTATCTTTTCGCCTGGCCGGATTCCTATGTATTCGATTTCGCGATCAGGGGCGATCGATTTGGCCAGTTCGACAATTTTCATGCTGGGGATTTTGGGCACAAAGATTTCGCCTCCCTGGGCGATCTGGAAAGCGTTTAACACCATCTGCACGGCGTCCTTCAGCACGATCCAGAAACGCGTCATTCTCTCGTCTGTAACCGGCAGCGGATCGCCTGATTTTTTCTTTTGCAGATATAGGGGTATGACGCTTCCGCGGGAGCCCATTACATTGCCGTAACGCACTACGGAAAAAGTTGTGTTTTTAGAGCCCGCGTAAGCGTTGGCCGCGACAAAAAGCTTGTCCGAACACAACTTTGTGGCTCCATACAAATTTACGGGACTGACGGCCTTGTCCGTGGATAACGCGACGACTTTTTTTACGCCNCGGTCGATGNCGGCGTTTATTATATTCTCCGCTCCGCCTATGTTTGTCCGGATACATTCCGTCGGATTATATTCGGCTGCGGGCACCTGCTTGAGAGCGGCCGCGTGAATCACATAGTCCACGCCTTCAAAGGCGCGCTCCAGTCTCTGCAAATCGCGAACGTCGCCAATGAAATAACGAAGGCAGGGGTATTCTGTCGGAGAGAACTTTTGAGCCATCTCGTATTGTTTAAGCTCGTCGCGACTGTATATGATAAGGCGTTTGGGCTTGTATTTTTCAAGGATGGTTTGAACGCATCTTTTGCCAAAGGAACCGGTTCCGCCCGTGATCAAAATTGATTTATTCTCAAACATTTGCGCCGTCCAAGTTTTACCGGTCGTCTCCATCTCCGCGGATTTTGTTCTTCCATATCAACCCGCGCCAGTGGGGAGACCGCGTCTGTTTTTAAGATATAATTTTTTTGCGACGACTTTTCGCTATGAACTCGTCCAACTCCAATCGTCGCTTTTTAGCTGTAAATTTGGGTTAAATTTTTGCCGCTCGCGAATGAAATGTTAGTATTCGCGCGGTCTTAAAGACGAGTCGACATGAATCGTCGAACGTTACCAAATATCATACAATATATTTTTTTTAATAAACCTGCAAGGAATAAATCGCGTTGGTATTCTATCGATTAATTCCGCGCGAGCGACTTATTCGCGCGGCGAGTGGGACATTATGAAAAAAAGAACCGCGCGGATCGGCGGACTAGCTTTCGCGGAAATTTATCGCGCTTCAGATCGCGAATCCCAAGAAGGAACGCGCGCCCGCGTTCAACGGATCAGAGGGTCGAAATTATCAAGCTCGCGCGACAAAGCGCCTTTCCTTTCCGCTAAAATTTCTGAAAATAGACGTTCAAGCTCTCGGGATTTTTTTAGATCGACCTGATCTATCTTCATTTTATTTTTAAAAAATCGATAGGTCAGACACGCTTCTTTTATCATGCCCGCGTCCTGGAATCGATGCGCCAGCCACTTTAAAATATAATATTGCGGACGCGCGCGCCACGCCTTCAAGGCGAAGCGAACGCTTGAATCCGGATCAATATCTCTGGCGGCTTTGGAAAGCTTAAGATATATTCCAGCCTTTTTCGCCTCGTCTATCGGCGCGGAATCTATATTTTTCTCAATGTCAACGGCGGTCTTCTCGTTTGGATTTCGCCTGAATCGCTCGGCCAATTCGGTCGCGAGCCTTTCGCTCCGAAAAATCCACTTAAGCTTTTCTCCTTTCGAAACAGCCTTGTCGTCGCCGTTCCCGTTTTCGAGAGATAAATCCAGAATATATTTAAAAAATTCGTTTTCCGCTTTCAGACGAGCGTTCTCATCGATTAATTCGCTCATTTTCGAAGGCGTATCCATATTTGGCAAAAGTATATCGATGTCTCTCTCTGTAAGCATACCTCTGCGATCTTTTTTCAGAAGCTCGATCAAATAGCGCTGAATCCGCGTCTCTTCTTTTAGAGCGAGATTTTCCGCAATTAATTGTTGTTCAATTTCAGACATTTGGCTACTCTAAAGCAAATTACGCTTAAAATTACCCGCTACGGCGAAGCGCTTTGTTATCCATTTGCGCAAGACGTTTCATGCGATGACGCGAACAGTCCTTTCAGGAGCGCCCCGCGGCTGGCAAGTTAGCTTTGCGGCGATTTTGCGGGCGTCTTCGCGACGCGAAGTCGCGATAGCGAGGGCACAATTTCGGTCCGCTCTATTAATAATCTCGTTATAAATTTTAAATACTATGCGATTTCTCATTAGCTTCTCGCAATAAATAATTCGAAAGGCCGTTTTAATCGGTTCAGAGTTCTATCGCGAGTCGCGAAGGAAAGTCGCCGCTCCCTCTGGGGACTGCGCGAGGCTAAATTAGCGGCGACAATAGGAACCCGTTTCGTCGCGGGCAATTTTAAACGCGAAGCTCTATAAAAATTTCATCTCAAAGATCCGCGTTTTTCAAAATCGCGAAAATAAAGAACGTCCCGCCGGAAATCGTCAAGATTGTCGGGCGAATCCTTGTCGGTTTCAAGGGAGACCAGCGCGTTTTCGGGCAATATGGAACTTAATACAAATCCCAGGTCCAATTCGCCCGATCCTAAATGATCGTGCGTATCGTAGGGAGAACGCAATTTTGTCACATCCGACAAATGAAACATCGCCGGATTAAATTCGCAAAGCTCCTCTACATAAGCGTAAGGCTCCGCTTCCTGCGAGCAGGCCGAACAGATAGCGTGCCCTATGTCAAGGCAAAAACGACATCCGGCCTCCGACAAAATATAGTCGATTTCGGCCTTTGTGGA
>JAAUYY010000078.1 GCA_014804865.1 Desulfovibrio sp. | reverse complement strand
CTTCCCGACCTATTCAAGCGCCCGTTCCCGTTTTTATCGCGGAAGACACAGTCGAAGCTCTTGGCGCTCTCGCCTCCCGCGCAAGACAGAAAACCAGGGCGAAAGTTATCTGCCTTACCGGAACGGCCGGCAAGACAACGCTTAAGGACGCTCTCGCGTCAATCTTTTCCGTTTCGTTCTTCGTTATGGCCACATACAAGAATCGCAATAATCAGATTGGCTTGCCTCTGGCCATTATGAACGCGAAAGGCGACGAAGATGTCTGGATTCTGGAGGCTGGCATCAGCCATGAAGGCGATATGGATTATTTGGGGAAGATAGCGAGTCCAGATTTTGCCTTGCTGTTGAACGCGGGCGCGGGGCATATCGAAGGACTCGGCAAAAGAGGCGTGGCGGCCAACAAGGCGCGACTGCTCCGCTGGCTCGGAAAAGACGGCGTATCGCTGGTTAACGGCGATTATCCGGATTTATTGCGCGAAGCTCGCGAATATGATCCAAATCTTAAAATATTTAGTCTTTGCGACGCTTCCGAAGATTTTCGCGTCGACTTCGCCGATTCGCGTTCCGCGCCGCTGGAAGGCGTCTATGTTATAAAGCTGAAAGATGAAACATGCCTGGTAAAAACGCCGTACACGGGAGAATGGGGCGCCGAAATCTCAATCGCATCCGGGGCGACCGCGCGTCTTTGCGGCGTGTCGATTGACGATATTCAAAAGGGTCTAGCCAAAGCCAACACAGCTGAACATCGTTTTCGGCGGTTGGTTATAGGCTCATGGATTATTATTGACGACACCTATAACGCCAATCCGCTCTCCATGCGGAGAATGATCGCGTCGGCTAAAGATCTCGCCGTCGAAGCCGGAAAGCCTCTGGTTCTGATCCTGGGCGAAATGGGCGAACTCGGCGACAAAGCGGAAGAGGCGCATCGCGAGCTGGGAAGAGAAATAAGAAAGGCGTCGCCAGTAGCCGTATTCTGGAAAGGCGATTTCGCCGACTCCGTTAAATCGGGAATAGGCGAATCCGACATAAAGTTTAATATCGCCGACGATCCTCGCGCCTTCATGGAACAATGGCAAGAATTGGGACTGGAGAAGGGCGCGGCGCTAATTAAGGGCTCCAGATCAAATCGCATGGAAAACTTTTTGGAAACTCTCGCGTCGTCGCTAAAATAATATACCATGTTTTATAACCTTCTCGTACCTTTCGCGGCCGATTGGTCGGCGCTCAATGTTTTTCGTTATATTTCCTTTCGATCCATGGCGGCGCTTATCACGGCCCTGGTTATATCCATACTTTTCGGCTCGAGGTTTATAAACTGGTTAAAAAGAATTCGGGTCAGCCAATTTATTCTGGAGGATGTGTCGGCGCACGCGGCCAAGGCGGGAACGCCGACAATGGGCGGGTTGCTAATCTTTTTTAGTCTCCTGATTAGCGTGCTGCTCTGGGCAGACTTGGCAAATGTCTATTTATGGCAGACAATTTTTGTGTTCGTCGGTTTTGGAGCTATCGGCTTCTGGGACGACATGACAAAATTGCGCCATCACAAAAACAAGGGCATCTCCGCAAAAAGCAAAATGGCCGCGCAGATTCTCGTCGCCGCGGTCGCCATGTACATATTGCAGTCGGATCCGGCCTACTCCAGCTTGCTATATATTCCTTTTTTNAANGAATGGGTATTTGACCTTGGCTGGTTCTATCTGCCTTTGGGAGTATTTATNATGGTCGCGGCCTCAAACGCCGTAAATCTTACCGACGGTCTCGATGGACTCGCCATCGGNCCGGTNATNGTCGCTTGCCTGGTCTTCTCCATCTTTATTTATATAACGGGCAACGCGAAATTTTCGCAGTATCTCCTCGTTCCNTATACCCCGGGCGTAGGNGAAGTCGCGGTTTTTTGCGCCGCGCTAGTGGGCGCCGGACTCGGCTTCCTGTGGTTTAACGCTTACCCCGCGCAAGTNTTTATGGGCGACGTCGGCTCGCTNTCCCTCGGCGGCGCTCTTGGTTTCCTGGCTTTGCTCTGCAAGCAGGAATTNATTTTGGCGATAGTNGGAGCCTTGTTTGTGGCCGAGACGCTTTCGGTCATTCTTCAAGTCAGCTANTTCCGGTGGTCTGGGGGAAAAAGAATATTCAAGATGGCGCCATTGCACCATCATTTTGAATTGAAAGGCGTCCCGGAATCCAAAATAATTATCAGATTTTGGATTTTATCGATTTTGTTGGGACTTGTCGCGCTTTCGGTCTTAAAGCTGAGGTGAGAAAATGGCGCTCGAAAGAAAAATTAGAAACAGACCGGAGCGAGGCCAGACCGCCGTAGTGATCGGCGCTGGACGATCGGGGCTGGGCGCGGCGCGATTATTAAACTCCAAGGGCATTAAAACCAGACTGCTCGATAAAAATGAAAACGCTCTGACTAACGAGCGAATCAGGGAACTCGAAGGGCTCGGTATCGAGGTTGTCCTGGGCGAGCACAAAAAAGAAGATTTCAGGAACGCGAATTTCGTAATTCCCAGCCCGGGGATGCCCATCGCGAAAGCGCATGAATATATAGAAAACGAATCCCCGGAAATTATCTCGGAGATGGAATTAGCCTGGAGATTCCTTGATAACGAACCTGTCCTTGCCGTAACTGGCACAAGCGGCAAAACGACCACAGCGTCTCTCGCGGCGTCCATGCTAAAAGCCCAGGGCTATACGGTATTTCTAGGCGGCAATATTGGCGCCCCACTTTCGGAATATATCCTCGCGAACCGCAAAGCCGACGCCCTCGTGCTCGAAGTATCCAGTTTTCAGGCTCAAGGCTGCGACACCTTCTCTCCACGCGTCGGGATACTTTTAAATATTAGCCCGAATCATCTGGATTACCATAAAGATATGCGCGAATACGAGGACGCCAAATTTAGACTCTTTCGCTGTCAGGACGAAGGGGATCTTGCAATATTTGGCCCGAAACTGGAGGGCGTCGCCGAAAGATATCCCATAAAAGCGCGCAAGATCTGGCTGTCCGACGAAAATAGATTTCCGGGTATGAAGTTGCTCGGCAAACATAATCAGCTAAACGCGGAAGCCGCGTGGCAAGGGGTCAAATTCTTTGGCGTATCTCTCGAGAACGCGACGAGAGCCGCGGAATTGTTCCCGCCATTGCCGCATCGACTGGAGATAGTCGGCGAAAAGAACGGCGCGACTTTTATCAACGATTCCAAGTGTACGACTATTTCTTCCCTAAAGGTCGCGCTAGAGGCCATGAAACGTCCCGTAAGATTGCTTTGCGGCGGAAAATTCAAGGGAGGAGATCCCAGCGAGCTAAATTCGCTGATCAGGGAGAAGACTGTCGAAGTCGGACTGTTTGGCGCGAGCCGCGATGTATTTGAAAAAGCGTGGAGCGGTTTGGTTCCGATTTCCTGGAGCGCGAATCTCGAGGAGGCGGTTAATCGATTATATTTAAACTCTCGACCGGGAGACGTTATTTTATTGTCTCCGGCCACAGCGAGTTACGACTTATATAAAAACTACGAACAGCGAGGAGACGACTTCCGAAGAATCGTCGCGGAATTGAAATGAAAAAAACTTTAGAAGATATGCCAGCGGAAGCCCCGACGCCCGAGAAGATCGATGGCCCGTTCGACTGGGCTCTTTTCGCTATTGTCCTCGCGATCCTGGGCATCGGTCTTGTGATGGTTCTGTCGGCGAGCGGCATCGTCGCGGAACAGACTAACGGAGACAAATATTTCTTTTTCAAGAAACAGGCTCTTTACGCCCTCGGCGGAGGAGCAATCATGTGGGGCGCGGCTCTACTGCCTCGCGAAATAATTTATAAGTCGCATTATCCCGCGCTATTCGCGACTTTGCTTCTGCTACTGATTACATTGTCTCCTCTCGCGCCTTCGATTAACGGGGCGCGGCGCTGGATCAGGATCGGATCCATTTCCATCCAGCCTATGGAATTTGTAAAAATAGCCCTCGCGCTATACCTCGCCTATTTCATGAGCGCGAAGCAAACTTTGATTCGGACATTTAGCAGGGGCGTAATTCCTCCGTTCGCGGTAACCGGTCTTTTCTGTTTTCTATTGCTCTTACAACCCGACTTCGGCAGCGCCGTGGTCATTGCCTCGATACTGTTTTTCATGTGTCTCATCGGGGGCACAAGATTAATTTATATTGTCTTTTCGCTATGTCTCGCTTGCGCGGGAGCGATCGCGCTGGCCATAGCCGAACCGTATCGTCTGCGTAGATTGCTCGCTTTCCTGAATCCGTTCGAAGACGCCGCCGACACCGGCTATCAACTTGCTCAATCTTTGCTGGCCATCGGCTCGGGGAGCTTTTTCGGAGTGGGGATCGGNGCGAGCAAACAAAAAATGTTTTATCTGCCAGAGGCGCACAACGATTTTATTATGGCCGTGTTGGCCGAAGAGACGGGATTCATCGGCGTATCGATCGTGATGGGNCTTTTCGGTCTGCTATTCTGGCGCTGCCACAAAATCATAATGGGGCAAAAAAACTTGCGAGACAGATTTATCGCCGCCGCCATCACGATAATTTTGGCGCTTGGCGCGACGTTGAATCTCGCCGTCGTCATGGGCGTGGCCCCTCCGAAGGGNGTGCCAATGCCGTTCATGAGTTATGGAGGGAGCAATTTAATCGCGACGTTGCTTTGCGTTGGNCTCTTGCTTAATTTTTCNCGAACGTCATGGACAAAATCATCCTGACCACAGGAGGCACCGGAGGTCATATTTTTCCCGCCCTCGCCGTTGGCGAGGTTATACGGAAAAATAATCCTTCGGCGAAGCTCCTTTTTATGGGCTCGAATTATGGCCCCGAATCCCGTCTCGCGAGAGCGGCGGGACTCGAATTCTACGGTCTCTCAGCTCGCGGTTTGCTTGGNCGCGGGATTAAAGCCTTTCCCGCCGCGTTTATGCTCGCCAAATCNTTTTTTGAAGCGAGAAAAGTTATTCGAGACTTCGCTCCGTCGATAATCGCGGGTTTCGGCGGTTACGCGTCCTTCGCGCCGGCGATGGCGGCGAAGAGCCTGGGTATTCCTTTGTTGATTCACGAACAAAACGCCATAGCCGGAATGGGAAATCGATTCCTCGGTCGTTTCGCCGACGCCATATGCGTTTCGCAACCGGCGACCGAAGGTTTCGCCAAAACACCCATCCTCACGGGCAATCCGGTTCGCGAACAGATAAAAAGAAAGATTCCCGGACGATCCGAAAAAAGACTTCTTATAATAGGCGGNTCGCAAGGAGCGAGGGGAATAAACAAATTTATGGCGGAACGTATGCCTTTATTTCGTCAAGCGGGAGCGCGAATCTGGCACCAATGCGGCGAGAAGGATTACGCGTGGCTCAAGGAAGTCTATGAGAGGGAAGGCGACTCGTCATGGCGACTCGCGCCATTTGTCGAAAATATGGGCGAAGCCTACGATTGGGCCGATTTGGCGATCAGCCGGGCCGGAGCGACCGCTATCGCCGAATTATGCGCGGTCGGTCTTCCTTCCGTCCTTGTTCCCTTTCCCGCGGCTATCAGGGATCATCAAACTCTGAACGCGAAAAATTTGCAAAAGGCGGGAGGAGCTATATTAATTCCCGAAAAGGATCTCGACGAAGCCTGGGCGCGAAAAATAATAGAGCTTCTGGGCAACGAACAAAATTTGAAAACAATGGCGTCAAGGGCGGCCTCGCTTGGAAAAATGGACGCGGCCGAAAAAATCGCGAGCGAAATGCAAAAAATAGCTAAAAAGAATGATAAAGAAAATTAAGAAAATTCATATGATCGGCATTGGCGGAGCGGGTATGTGCGGCATAGCCGAAATCCTGCTTCAGCAGGGATACGCGATCGAAGGCTCGGATTTGANCGAATCCGCCTCCGTGCTTCGCCTGAAGCGATTGGGCGCGATTGTGCATACCGGGCACGACGCCGCGCACCTGGGCGACGCCCAGGTTGTCATCCGCTCGACGGCCATCTCCGACGACAANCCCGAAATCCTGGAAGCTAAAAAAAGAAAGATCGCGATAATACCGCGCGCCGAAATGCTCGCGGAATTAATGCGNTTGAAGCGGGGCGTCGCGGTCGCCGGAACGCATGGAAAGACGACCACCACGTCCCTTGTCGCGTCTATTTTCGATNAAGCCTCCCTTGATCCCACGGTAATTATCGGAGGCAGGATAAACGTATATGGAACAAACGCGCATCTGGGGAAGGGCTCGTTTTTGATAGCGGAGGCCGACGAATCCGACGGCTCTTTTCTCTGCCTTCTGCCCATCATAAATATTGTTACAAATATCGATAACGATCATCTCGATTACTATAAATCGCCCGACGCCATAGACGAGGCTTTTCTTAAATTTTTAAATAATATTCCATTTTACGGTCTCAATGTGGTATGCGGCGACAACGCGAGAATCAGGAGATTGTTGCCGCGGGTGGCTCGTCCCACCATCACCTACGGATTTGACGAAGATAATTATTTGAGCGCGAAAATCGTCAGGCTTGGGCAAAAAAGCCTGTTTGAAGTTTGGCGAGGAATGGAAAGACTTGGGGAAATTGAATTGCCGCAGCCTGGGAAGCATAATATTTTAAATGCTCTAGCCGCGATTGGAGCGGCCTTCGCGGCCGATATTCCTTTTGAAAAATGCAGGGTTGGCCTGGAATCGTTCAAGGGAGTCGGTCGTCGCTTCGAGCGTAAAGGGGAAAGGGACGGCGTTATTGTCATCGATGACTACGCCCATCATCCCGCCGAAATAGCGGCCACATTGCAGACGGCCAGGACAGTCTATCCAGGGAAAAGAATCGTCGTGGCGTTCCAGCCGCATAGATTCTCTCGCACCCAAGCCTTTTTTGGCGATTTCTGCAAGGTTTTTGAAAACGCGGACGAACTTCTGCTTACGGAAATTTACGCGGCCTCGGAAAACCCCGTTCCGGGCGTTTCCGGTCAAAGTTTATCGCAAGGCGTTAAACAGGTGTGTTCGACGCCCGCGAGATATTTTCAATCTTTGGACGAAATGAAAAGGGAACTTTCCAATATCCTTGAGCCCGGAGACATATTGCTCACTATGGGAGCTGGCACAATAACCAAACTTGGCCCCGAGTGGCTCGCGGAAACGGCCAATGCGTGAAATAATGGAGCCGTCGCTCGCCGAGCGAACCACAATCAGACTAGGCGGCAAGGCCATAGCGGAGCTTGTCGTCGAGAATTACGAAGACCTGAAGAGGTTGCCCGAGCGTTGCCGCGAACTGGGCGGCAAGCTCTTCATCCTTGGGAAAGGGAGCAATATTCTGGCCGCCGACGGCGATCTCCCGGTCGTTCTCGCGCGAATTAATCTCAAATCCAAACTCGGAGTTTACGGCAGGAGCGGCGACAAAATATTTTTGCGGGTCAGCGCGTCGACGCCATTCCCCCAGGTAATGAGATATTGCCTCCAAAACGGCTTGTCCGGACTGGAAGGATTAGTAGGTATACCTGGCGAAACCGGAGGCCTGACGGCGATGAACGCGGGCTCTTTTGGAACGGAAATCGGCGACGTTCTCCATTCGGCTCTCGTATGGTCGGAAAATGGACTTAATATGATTTATAGAAAAGATATTGTCAAAGAATACAGAAAGTTAAACTTTCCCAAACTCAAGGGACAACCAATCGTTCTCGAGTCCATTGTTGCCTGGACCGCCTCCCCAAAGAGTGTCATTTTTAAGCGAATGAATCTCAACTTTTTTGAGAAAAAATCAAGACAACCAATAAGCGCATTAAGCGCGGGTTGCGCCTTTAAAAATCCCCCGGGCGACCCCGCGGGGAAGTTGCTCGAAATGGCCGGATTTAGAGGCAAAGAAAGAGGCGGGATGGCTTTTTCGCAAAAACACGCGAATTTTCTGATTAATACTGGAAAGGGAACAGCGACCGCCGCGTTCGATCTTTTGCGGGAAGCCAGGGAGACTGTCGCCGAAAAATTTGGCGCGAATCTTGAATTGGAAGTGAGAACAATTAATTAACCTCAATCATGAAAGAGAAGGCGAAACGAGGAAGAAATTTAAAATATCTTCTTCAGGACGGCGATCGGGGATACGATAAGAGTTCATTCCCCAAAGGTTTGAGGAAATTTGGTCGGCTTCTTCGATTGAGAAATATATTGGCGGCGATAGCGACTTTATGCGGATTGGCGCTTTCGGTCGCGATTATAGGAGCCGCCGCGCTCTGGTTATACGGAAAAGCGGTTACCAGCGATTTTTTTACAACCAGACACATTGACGTAGCGGGTAACGTAAGACTTTCGAGAGAGATGGTTCTCCAGTACGGAGGTTTGAGCGAAGGCGACAACTCTCTCGCGATCAGCATAGGCGATGTGGAGCGCAATCTTCGCGAGACTCCCTGGGTGGAGCAGGCGACGGTGAAGAGACTCTTGCCCGACAGATTTGTCATCAAGCTAAAGGAACGTATGCCTTCGTTCTGGGTGCGCAAAGACGGCAAATT
>JAAUYY010000077.1 GCA_014804865.1 Desulfovibrio sp. | reverse complement strand
TATTTTTTCAAGGCTCAAGCCCTTTGCTTTAAATGCGACGAGATTGTCATGGAAAGCGCCGAGCTTATTTCCACTCCAATCGAATTGTCAGACGACGGCCTTGTTCAGAAAGCGGCCAATTGGCTTGGAAGCGCCGCGAATCTATATTGCAGGAAATGGCGGGAGAGCCAATTGCGAAGCTTGAACGAGGAAAGCCTCGCGCTCTATGACCGCTATAGGGGAGTTTTCAAGCGCGCGAACGCGCTTCTCGCCTCCAGGGGGCTGGAAGAGGAGGATTTAAGCCGTGTCGTCCGCGCGCCAGATCTTCCGCGGATAGACAGCTCCCTCGCGAACGAGAACTGGGACGCGGAGCTTCAGGCCCGCGCGGACTCGACGCGGAATTTTATTGAACAAACCTGTCAAATAGCGGAGCGGCTTATCGACAAGCTGGAAAAAATGGACGAACGCGAAGACGAAAAGACGGCCTGAAAAATCCTGGGAGCCTTTTATTCGCCGCTGAAAAGAAGGCGGGAGCGAAAAAGTCCGCTCCCGCCGTATAAATATCGAGATCCGCTTGAGTAAAAGGGCGATATCCGCTTTATTTAATTGGCATAAAAAAAGACCGCAAGCGACGCGCCGGCGTCAAATGGAGCTTGCCAAAAAAACTCAATCATTTTTTTTGCTTATTATAAGCGACATATACGGAGGTCTTTCGGATTCCTCCAGGAGAGGACGAGCGCGTTCGCCTTCTCGGGCCACGCGACTTAAGAGAATCGCGTCCTTTTCCCTGTTCGTATCTGAAAGAGCCGCGCGAATATTCGCGTAATTCCGATAAACCTTGAGAATCGCCGCCGACGCGGGGAGCGCCAGAAAATCTTTTAATGTATCCCGGGAAGCTGTGCCGGCCAGAACGCAGAGAGCTTCGTCGCCTTCGCATAGACTCGTTTTCAGATAAGCGGCCGCCGCCTGAAACGAAGTGATACCCGGGATTATTTCAATTTCCAGCGACGGATCGATCTTCGCGAGGGAGCGCGCAAGGTAGGCGAACGTGCTATAAATCAAGGGATCGCCCAATGTGAGAAAAGCCGCTGTCTGGTCGGGCGCGATGTTATCGCGGACGTAGACAGCGGCCTTTTCCCAGGCCGTTTCGAGAGTTTCGCGATTCCTGACCATCGGAAAATCAAGACGCGAAATTGGAATTTCGCGCCGGATATGCGGGCGGGCTATTTCCAGGGCTGCTGACTCCTCGTTGGAGCTCGACGCGGCCGCGAAGACGCGATCGACTTCGTTCAAGACGCGAGCGGCTCGCAACGTAAGAAGCTCCGGATCGCCCGGTCCCACCCCTATGCCGTAAAGTTTTCTCATTTGTTGTCTCTTTTTCGCCTTATTTTCTCGAAAAACGAAGCGAGTTCTTCCGCCGCCGTCACGCTGTTTGGCCCTGGCCGCGAAAAAAGTCTTTCATCGACGCGGAGAACGTCTCCTTCGCGAACAGCCTTAATGCTTAGCCACGCTTCGCGGGACGCCGGATCTTCGGGAGAGGGGTTCATCGGGCCTTGCTGGTAGATATAAGCTTCGGGATCTTCGGCGATGATAATTTCCTCGTTGAGGCGAACCATTTTCTTGGGAAGTTTTAGAAGGTTTTGTCCGCCCGCGGCCTCGATTATGTCGTTAACAATCCCTTGTCCTCCGGCGCAGATTAAATCTGGATAGCGGATTTCAAAGAACGTTTTTACGGGCGCCTCGTTATTTTTCCCGATTTTGGCCAGACGCGCTCGCCAGTTCGCCACAAGCGCGGCGGCGGCTTCGGGGGCGCCGACAAGGGCGCCGATTTTCCGCGCGGCGTCGAAAAGATTTTCGTAGGAATCCAGCGAGAAGGCGAGAGCGGGTATGCCGAGGGAGCGAGCGACTTCGACCAACTCTCCGGCTTCCTTTCTGCCTATCATTTGCAGGACGAGATCCGGTTTCGCCGCGATTATCGCTTCCAGAGAGGGCCGCATATGCGAGCCAATCGAAGGCAGGGACGCGAGACGCGGATCGCGAGCGTCCGCGTTGGTTCGGGCGACGATTAGCTCGCCCGCTCCGAGCTCGAAGAGTATGTCGTTGAAGGCTCCGTACAGGGCGACTATTCTGCTCGCGGGCTTATCCAGCGAAAGCGAAAATCCCTGATCGTCTTCAACAGTAATTTTGTTCGCCGGAACTTTTTGAAGGGAAGATTCTTGGGTAGGCCTGGGGCTTGCCGCAATCGGCATGAGGGCGAACGCCAAAATCAAGATCGTACAGCGAAGAAAGATTTTCCGGGGTAAACGCGTCATCGACATTTCCATTAAATATGATCGTGCCGTTTTTTAAGCCAATGATTCTTGTCGCGAACAAGGCGGCGATATTGGCGTCGTGCAGGGACATGAGGATAGCGAATCGCTTTTTGGTTGAAAGCGAACGCATAACCGACATGGATCGGCGCCAGTCCATAGCCGAGAGAGGCTCGTCCAGAAGCAATACGCCGCGCTCGGCGCCGGAAAGCTGGATTAAGGCCTGCGCGAGGGCGACAGTCTGTCTCTCGCCTCCGGATAGCGTGTCAATCGAGCGTCGAGCGAGTCCAAATATATCAAAATCGTTCAGGACGCGCTCCGCGATCTCCCTATCGCGTTTTTTATATAATCCAGTCCAGTCAAGATGGGGAAACCGTCCGAGGGCGGCGTAATCGAAGGCGGAGACGCCCGGGGGATAATAGGGAGATTGCCTCGCGAAAGCTAGAGTCCGCGCCAACTCGGACGCTTCGTATTTTTTCAGGTCGCGACCGAGGATAAAGATTTTTCCGGCGTCGGGAGTTAGAGAGCGAGCGACGCAACGCAACAGAGTAGTCTTGCCGCAACCGTTTGGGCCTAGAAGAANGGCGAGTTCGCCGATTTTGATTTCCAGGGACACCTTCTCGAGCGCGGGTTTTCCTCCGTAAGCGAATTTTATATCGACAAGACGGATCGCGGCTGCCATGTCAGCGTTTCCACACGAGCCACGCGAAAAACGGGCCGCCGACCAGGGCGGTTACGACGCCCACTGGCAATTCCTGACCATTGTCAAGGGCCAGTCGCGCGACACAATCCGCTATAAGGAGAAAGAGACCGCCGCCGAAAAAGGAGACGGTCAGGAGGGCGCCGTGTCCCGGGCCGAAAATTATCCTCGCGATATGCGGAACGACCAGACCGACAAAGCCGATAACGCCGCAGACCGCGACGCAAGCCGCGGTCATGCAACTGGCCGCCCCCAAAGACAGATCGCGCGCTCGCCGCGGCTCGAGCCCCAAACTGGCGGCCTGATCTTCGCCAATGAAGAGGACATCGAGCTTGCGCCAGTTTAGGCAGATAAAGAGGAGGCAGGGCAGGGAAGCGCAAATCAGAAAGGGAATCGAGTTCCATCCTCTTTGTTGAAGGGAGCCCATAAGCCAAAAGACGATGCTCGCGACGGACTCTTCATTTAGGGCTTTGATCAGCGCGACCAGGGCTCCCATGAAGGCGGCTACAGCCACGCCGGCGAGGATTATTTGTTCCTTGCGAAAAGGATCGCGACTTTTTCCGAGAATCAGGGCGAGAGCCAGGGCGAGGATGGCGCCCGAAAAGGAGAAAAACGCGATTAGAAGAGAATGGGAAAATCCGGACAAAAGAGCGAAAGAGCCGCCGAGAGCNATGGCTACGCTCGCTCCGCACGCGGCGCCCTGGGCTATTCCCAATGTGAAAGGATCGGCGAGCGGATTGCGGAGGACGCCTTGCAGGACGACGCCAGCGACGCCGAGGCAACCGCCGCAGACGAGACCGGTTATGGCGCGAGAAAGTCGTAAACGCAGAATGAGCGTCGCGGCGGGAGAAGAGTCGGCGCCCAGAATAAATTTCAGAATTTCGCCAGGATCGACGCGCGCGGGGCCCGCGAGAAGGGAGAGAGGGAGGGCGGCAAGCCAGGCCAAACAAATCGCGGCGAGAATTCGCGTCCGACCGCGGGAGGAAAAAAGCATCGGGAGCCTCTTAAATATTAATGAAGAGGACCGTTTTTCCCCTTGCGACCGATCAAAAACCCGTTGAACGGAGCGAGCGCCTTGACGCGCGAGCATGGAGGGTAGGTCTTCCGGCTCGATTCCCGTTTTCCGGCCTTCCCCTCGCGAGTGGCGCGCTAGGGAAAACGGTTGACAAATCTTACGGCGGCGGGTCCGCTCCCGCTTTTACGGGATTCCCTTGAGAAAAATTTCTCCGCCCATTTCGGGCGACCCTCGAAAAGAACTGTAGAGTCGCGACCGAAAATTGTCAATCGCCGCCTTATTCTTGTCAAATTAACTTGTTTTTGACGCGGACGCTTGAATATGCTATTTTTTTCTTATAGATTAGGCGAACACAGGCAATATGGCCGCGGGCGCTCCCGTCTGGACTATCGATGGTTTCGCGTTATTCGCGTTGATCCGTCGGGGCGGAGGGATTGACGACGGTCGCCGGCGAGGCTCGATAATCAACGGCGGGCGCGAAAGCGTCAAAAAGAATTCCAGGAGGAATGGAATGTCTCAAGACAAATCGAACTCTGACATTGTAGTTGATCGCGGCAAATCGCAGTGGTCGGATCTCTGGACAAAAGAAGATTACTGGGCAATCTGGATCGGCTTTTTCATCATGGCTGTCGCCATCTTTCTGTCATTTTCAAGCAAAGGCTCAATGGAAGCCAAATATAACGAGTACTCCCAGCTAATCGCCGCGGAAAAGGCGAAGCCCATCAAGACGATAGAATTAATTAACGCCGTCGCCGACCAGAAAAAACTGCAGGCGCAAAATCTTCCGGCGGTAAAAGAGCTGATCAGCTGGCTGAAGACTCCCGCAAAATGGTCGTCCAATCCCATCGAGTCCCTCTATCTCTCGCAAGAAGAGGCCAACGCGAGAAACGTCGGCGTTCAGCCCAAAGTGGACGAAGCCAAAGCGAACGTCGCCAATACGCTTGCTCTCGCGCAGGAAGCTCAGGGAGTCGCCGCCGAGGCCAATTACGCCGATCAGGCTCTTAACGACGCGGCTACGCAGGCTATAAACGCGTGGCAAGACGCGAAGAAAGCCCAGGCCGCGGCGGAAAAGAAGCTCACAAAACCCTATAATCTTATCTGGAAGCTTCTGGGACTAGGCGTCGGGCTGGGCATCCTCTGCACGATCGGCGCGGTAGTCATGGGCTTTAACGCCGTCAGATTCTTCTGCGCCTTTTTCTGCGTGTATTTGCTCTGCTTGCTCGCCAATATCCTCGGCAAACAGTCCACCATGTCTCACTACGGCGTAAACGCGGAAATCTGGTCTATCGCGATCGGCATGATCATCGCCAACACGATCGGCACGAGCAAATTGCTTAAGGACGGCTCCCAGGTTGAATATTACATCAAAATAGGCCTGGTGCTTTTGGGCGCCGAAGTTCTCTTCCACAAGATTCTGGCCATCGGCATCCCCGGCATCTTCGTCGCCTGGGTCGTTACCCCAATAGTCTTGATTTCCACCTTCATTTTTGGCCAGAAAGTCTTGAAGATGCCTTCAAAGACCTTGAATATCGTCATTTCTGCCGATATGTCGGTCTGCGGCACATCCGCGGCTATCGCGACGGCGGCCGCAGCCAGAGCCAAGAAGGAAGAACTGACTCTTTCCATTGGTCTCTCCCTGACCTTCACCGCGATCATGATGATCGTTATGCCGGCTTTCATCAAAGCGGTGAATATGCCTGAAATACTCGGCGGCGCGTGGATCGGCGGCACAGTCGACTCCACTGGCGCGGTCGCCGCGGCNGGNGCCTTCCTTGGCGAAAAAGCCCTGGCCGTCGCCGCCACTGTCAAAATGATCCAGAACGTCCTCATCGGCGTGACGGCTTTCTGCGTCGCCCTTTACTGGACCACAAAAGTCGAAGCCAACGCGAACGAACACGTCGGCGTCGGCGAAATCTGGAACCGTTTTCCGAAGTTTGTTATCGGCTTCCTCGCCGTCTCCGTCGTCATGTCCCTTATTAGCTATCAGCTAAACGGCGGTCTCGTTACCGATAGAAGCGTCTATTATCTTTCCAATGTGTTTGTGGACAATGGCACTAACAAGGTCTCCGTGCCCCTGCGCGGCTGGTTCTTCGCCCTGGCCTTCGTCTCCATTGGCTTGACGACCAACTTCCGCGAGCTCGGAAAATACTTCAAGGGCGGAAAGCCGATTATCCTGTATGTCTGCGGTCAGTCGTTGAACCTCGCCCTGACCTTGCTCATGGCCTGGATCATGTTCTACAAGGTGTTCCCCGAAATCACCGCGAGCATCTAGTTTCTTGCGCATAGCATAACGTTCATGGCCGTCGCGAGATCTTCCCGCGGCGGCCTTCGTATTGGTCGCGTATGAATTTTTCGATAAAAAATATTCTCAAGCTTTTAGGCATTTGTCTTTGTCTATGGTTTTTCTTCGCCGTTATTACGCCAATCCTCGAAGATCATATTCCGGCGTGGAAGCGTTATAACGAAATTCAGGACGAGAAAGGTCTGGACAGCGGAGCGATCTATTATAGCGACGTCCCGCAAATTCAGGAAGCCGAGGAAAGAATGCGCGAAGCCGTCGAAAAAGGAATATCCGCCAGACGAGAAGCGCGGAAGCAAAAATGAGCGAAAGACAAGCCAAATGCCTGGTCAGCGCCTGTCTCGCGGGCTTCCCCTGTCGCTATGACGGCAAGACGAAAACTTGCGACGCCATTGCGAAATTATACAAACTGGGTTTGGCGCGCCCAATTTGTCCGGAGAGCCTTTCTGGGCTTGCCGTTCCTCGCGAGCCTACGGAAAAGAGGGGAGAGAAATATTTTTCGCGCTCGGGGAAAGATGTTACCGAAAATATCCTTCGCGGAGCCGAAAAAGCTTTTCAAAAAGCCGATCAAAGCGATCTCCGCGTAGCGATTCTTAAAGGTCGATCTCCTTCGTGCGGCGTCGGCGAAATATATGACGGAAGTTTTACCGGCGCCACGCGACCGGGAAACGGCGCTTTCGCCCAAAAACTGCTCGATGCGGGATTTTCCGTTTATACGGAAGAAAATATCCCGGACGCTATTCTCGAGCTGGCAACTTCCATAGACGACAACGATCAATACGTTTGAGAAACTTATTTTTTAAATCCCAGGCGACGACATTTCCCGGTTGTCGCCCCGCCTCGCGAGACAAAGACGGTCGCGAAATTGTCGCTAGACGCGCCCCGCGGTAAATTTCAATCGGAGTCCGCCATAGGCGAGGCCTCGATCCCTTCTTCGCGCAAGCGAACGACTACTCTCCGACAAAATTCGGGCAAGCGGGCGGACGCTTCTTCAGTTAGCTTCGCCTGTATTATCTGATACTTATAAGGCTCCATGCAAAATAGAATCGCTTCCGGGGCGTAACCGGCCAGCTCGCAGCTAATTAATACATCCTTTATTCCAGTCTGATGCATCGATTGGGGCAAGGTCAGGGAATCGCCCAGAGCGTCGCCGTCGCCTTCGTAAAATGTTCCCGGAGGATTTCCCGCCGTCGCTATATCAAGGACGACTACAAGATCGCAATCCATAAGCTCGCCCATCAGCATTAAGCCGAGAGTAGCGCCATCGATAAGACGAACGCCCTCGGGCCAGCGATAATGTTCCGACAGATAGCGCATGGCATGGACGCCAAAACCCTCGTCGCCCAGAAGGACATTGCCCACTCCCAGGATCAAAACTCTTTTATTCATAGGATAAAAAAGGCGGGTCGCGCGACCCGCCCATATTTGACGCATTAAAGAGATAAACGGCTTTATACGACTTTGAACTTATGCACCTGATTTGTGTGTCCATCGATGACATGCACGGCGCAGGCGATGCAGGGATCGAACGAATGCACAGTCCGCAGGATCTCGACCGGACGGGCCGGATCGGCCACCGGCGTGCCGACGAGAGCTTCTTCGCAAGCGCTGGGAACGTCTTTTTCGTCGCGCGGGCTCAAATTCCAGGTGCTGGGCACGACGAGCTGGAAATTGGCGATTTTCGCGTTGTCGTCGGTAACCATCCAATGCGAGAGTCCGCCGCGAGGAGCGGTGAGAATTCCTACGCCTCTGGCGTTCTTCGGCGCTTCGTAATTCTCGACAATCTGCTTGTCTGTCGCGATATTGTTCTCATATTGCTTGATCCACGTTCCGATCTGCCGCGCGATAACCAGGGCCTGCAGACCTCTGGCCGCCGTGCGCCCGAGGGTGGAGAAAAGGGCGGAAGGCTCGAGTTGCAGGGAACTGAGCGCGTTATCGACCAGGGGTTTTATTTCCGGCTGATTCTGCGCGTAGGACACGAGAATCTGCGCCAACGGCCCCGTCTCAACGGATATGCCGTCATAGCGCGGCGCCTTGAGCCATGAGTATTTCTCGCTGTCGTCCATGCTCGTGAATTTGGGGATAGTCTGCCCTTCGTAGGGATGCAGTGGCTTGTCGCCTTCGTACCAGCTATGGCTTACGCCCTCGGCGATCTTGTCCTTATCGAAGGCTCTGACGTTCCCGAGGTCGCGGTCGAAAATCAAACCGGATTTAAGCCAGCGCTTCTCGATATCCCTCTCCCCGCCCGGATCGGGAAATTCGCCAAAGGCCATGAAGTTGCGCGTGCCGCCATAAGTCGCGCAGTTCTTGTAATTGGCGCCGATGGCCAATAGATCGGGGATATAGTAATTCTCAATAAAGAAGAGAATGTCGCGATAAAGATCCTTAAACTCGCGAATCCTCTCCGGAGTCAGACTGTCATAACTGGTGACTCCGCCCGGGATCAGAAACTGGGTATGCGGATTTTTCGCGCCGAAGACAGCCATCGCGCGCGCTATCTTCACCTGAAGCTTGAGAGCCTCCAGATAATCGGTCGTTCCGATCAAATTCAGCTCCGGGCTCAAGTGGTAAGCCGGATGGTCGCCGCCCAGAAAATAGGCGTTCGTAAACGGGCCAAGTTGGCCGCTGTCCACAAAAGCTTTCAATTTGGCGATAACCTGCCGATAGGTTTCCGGCTTCGCTTCGCGCTGGGAAATGCTGTTCGCGATTTGCGCGGCCTTGACCGGATCGCCCTGAAGGGCGTTGACGACATCCACAAAATCAAGGGCGTGCAAGGCGTAGAAATGCACGAGATGATCGTGCAGGAAAAGCATCGCGAGGACGAGATTGCGGATATATGTCGCGTTCGGCGGAATCGGCTTGTTTATCGCGTCTTCAACGGCGCGAGTGGAGCAGAGCGCGTGAGAGTATGTGCATACGCCGCAGACGCGCTGGGTAAAATGCGGCGCGTCAAAAGGCTCGCGCCCTTTGAGAATTATTTCAAGCCCGCGGAAAAGCGTGCCCATGCATTTCGCTCTTTTTATCTTCCCGTTCTCCACTTCCGCTTCGACGCGAAGATGTCCCTCAATGCGGGTTAGCGGATCGACTACGACAGGGCCGCTATAATCGCTCCGCGGGGCTGTGTTCGCCTGACTCATTATTCCCCCCTAGTTCTTGAAAAATGGCGTCATAATGTCCCAGAAATGCGGCTCGGAGCAACCTATGCACGGACTCCCCGCGCCTACAGGCCAGTTGGTCTCGTTGAAAAGCACCCTCGGGCAATTATTATATGTTACCGGCCCCTTGCACCCGACATCGTAAAGACACCATCCCTTGGCCGCCTCTTCGGAGTTAAACGAAGGAGCCAGCTCCCCCGCGTCGAAATGCGGACGCCTTTCGCAAAAATCATGCACCGTGGCGCCGTAAAACATGAGCGGACGACCGAGCTCGTCAAGATCGATAGGCACATTGTCCAGATAGGCGACAAGAGCCCCGACCATGTTAATGGGATTCGGAGGACAACCGGCGATATTGATCGCCTTTATTCCAAGATCGGCGTAGGCCTC
>JAAUYY010000076.1 GCA_014804865.1 Desulfovibrio sp. | reverse complement strand
CGGGACAAGCCGCAGACTCTAAACGTTTCGTCCGGGGCCTCGGAAATCTGGATGGCGGAAGGATTGGGAAATATATTTAGAAACTTCGCCCATATGGAGGCGTGGGCGGCGCTGGACACTTGTTGTCCCATAATAGCTCGAACGAGTCCGGCGAAAGGATCCGCCGTTCCTTTTCTGGAAATATCGCCAGCGCGATCCATGAACGCGCCGAGTATCGGATCGCGCTCTTTAAGAAGCTCTTTTTCTTTGGCCGAAAAGCTGATTACAAATTCGTTCACGATCGCTTTTTTCTGTATCGACGAATTGCTATATCGAGAGACTTCAGCGCTTCCATTGTCTTCGTCTCCTCGCTATCGACTTCCGCGACGATTTGAGGAGATAAATCAAGCGAATCGATAGCGCTCCGCAGAGCCTCGGCGTAATTTCTTTTGGCCTTGGCGTTGGCGGCGTTCCAGTTTATCCCCTTGAAATATTCGCCCAAACGAGGATCGTAAGGCAATTTGCCTTGAGCCATGAGAAGCGCGAGCACAGGGTAACCCGGATAGCCTTGCCACCAGGTCGCGCTGTCGTCGCTCTCATAGACGTTCCCGTCCCAAGCCAGGCGATAAGTCTTTTCGCCGTTGGAAGAGACAACTTCGGCAGTTCCTGACAAAGCGTCGGGCGACCCGTCTATTTTAACTCTGCCCGAAGCCAGCGCGCTCCACGCCTCCGCGATTTTTTCGACCGGCGGAAATTTTTCGAGCATGGCAATTAAGTTCGTACGTTAAAATTTAGCCTAATTTCCGGCGTCTCGCAATTTGCGAGTCATCAGTCTTTTATAAACAAATTCCGACGCCTTCATGCCTTCCGGAACCTTGTCTATGGAAAACTCCGCCCTGGCCATGTTTCTATGGCCGCCCGCCGTTCCTATATCCCGGAAACACGCCTCCGCGAAGCGACCCATATCGCGGCTTCCGTCGCCTCGGAACACAACGATGACAGTTCGCGACTTTACGCCGCTAACCGCGATCCATCTCAAGCCGTGCACTTTTGTAAAAAAATCCGCCACGGAGACGATAAGATCTGCGCTTCTGATTTCGTTTAAGGACGCGTAGGCTCCGCCGCCGTGGCAATCCTGCAAACTCCTGAAAGCGCGCGAGAAAAATGGCAACCACGCGCGCATATATTCGCTGCGACTGATCCGGCGCAACAAATTATTATCCGCGTGTCGCGAAAGCCATTGATAGGCGCGCAGATCTTCCTCTCCGCCGGAGCGCTCGAAAGCTCCCGTGTCGGTTCTAATGCCATAAATAAGCGCCGTGGCCAGGAGCGGACCCGGACGGATCTTCANCCCCTGGAGAAACTGNGTCAGTATTGTGCTCGTCGCGCCGATCCACGGCCTGATATCGCAAAAGGCGTCGGGCTTCAGAAATCCGTTTAAATCAGTCCTNGGATGATGGTCAATTATCGCGTCGTAAACCTGTCCCTGAAATTCGGAATTATGCGAGGGTTGCGAATCGACTATCGCGAAGATATTGAACTCGTTTCTCGCTTCCGGCTCCCAGGGTTTCACGGGAATTCGCAAATAACGGATCATGGAGAGATTATCCGGTCGGGTAACTTCGTTTATCCGGCGAATATCAACTTCGTCGACCCGCCCGCGAATGAGGCGCTTAAAGGCCATCGCCGAAGCGAGCGCGTCGGGATCGGCGTTGATAAGGATGCAACACCGAGCGTCCTTGCGGAGAGTTTGCTTCCAGGCTTTGAAGCCGTTTAAGTTTTCGGCGCGAGTCATGATCTTTGCTTATTCGCGAGAATATCGCGCAACGCTGGCAGGGATGTCTCGACTCCCTCCCAGGAAAAAACTTCGAGAAGATGAATCGCGTCGGTCGGCATACGACGGGCCAAATCGCGCAATATCTCGCGTTGATCCGCGGTCAAATATCGCAACGAGGCGTGATGGTCTTCTTCGCGCGGCGCGCTCCAATGGGCTATCTCCGCCCTCTCAGGAAGAGTCGAGCGCAACAGGGCGTCCTGCGCGTAGCCGAGCGCGTGGGCGGTATCGAGACAGACGCCGCAATCCTCCTGATCGAAAAAGTCCTCTCCCAATTCGATAAGATCGCATGAAGACGTATTTTCAAGGGTTATGCGCAAGGCGCTTTCTTCGCGCCAGCGAGACAAAAAGATTTTCATATATGATTTTTTCGATTCCGCGTCCCCCATGCTAGGCGGATGGAGAACAGCCAGAGTCGGCTTTAAAAAACGCGTTTTTCGCTCTAACTTGAGGCAAATGTCAGCGGCCGCTTCGGCGCTGTCTTCGGGAAGATCGCAGGGAAAATGCAAATGCCACTCCAGGGGCAAATCCGCCAGAGAACTCGGCAAATCCTTTTCGTCATATTTTAGACTGCCGGCCGTCTCAAATAGGCAAAGCGCGCAACCGCCGACAACGCCGGACAAAAATCGCGCGTTCTCGGAAACGTCGCCGGGGATTACCCATGACGGCGCGGCGATTTTTATTTTTCCGTCTTCGGCGTTCATATCAGTTTCGTCTCCGTCCATCCATGCTCTTCCGCGGCCTTTTTCGCGGTCTCGCCGCCCAGAACGCATACGCTGCCCTCCGCGGCGAGAGGCGTTAGCGCGGAGCCGAAGGTCTGAAAATCTCGAGCCGTTGTGGCGAATATTTCGTCCCGCGTTTTCTGAATCATCTCCGAAGTTTCGCCGGTCAGCCAGCGAACCAGGGAAAGNGCGCCTTTAGCGTCTGGAAGCAAATAGACGTCCTGATCNCCTATTGCGCCGATTATCGCCTGCTCAAGTTGAGTCTTTGTCGGCGTGAAACTCTCAAGGAACGGCCCCAAAGAGTCGTAAACGGAAAGAGTCTTGTCGACATTCGGATCCCTGTAGGAAGCGCAGACAAAGGTTCCGCCGACGCGATCAAGCGTGGCGAAAACGCCGTAAGCTCCTCCGGCCACGCGCGTTTCGTCCCAAAGTTTTCCCATCCGCAACCAACGAACAATCGNGTTCGCGGATCCGTCGTACTGGTAGCCCAGATCGTAAAGATTTCCGCCTTTGCCCACATAATTGACCTGTCCGGGAGTCAGGATGGCCTCCGCCCGGGGCAACTCGGTCATCGCGCCGATTCGCGCTATTTCCTCGCCGATTTCCGCATCCGGCTTCTCCGGCAGACCTTTGAGGAAACTCGCGACGCCTTCGCGGATCCGGGGAATCGCGCTTTTTTCAGCCGTACAATTCATAATCGCGTTTTCGCCCGAAATTATCAGTTCTCGGACAGTCTCGAAATCATCGATAATCCCGTCCGCGTCCTTCGCCAGTTGCTCGTTCAATCCTTGCAGGAAGCGCAACTGAACCAAACCGGACATGATTTCCCCAAGAGCGCCGACGCCGGTATAGCGAGCCTTGATTCTGCCCGCGACGCACATATGGCCTCCCTGTTGCAGGCTGTATTCGAGCCTGGCCTTGTCCTCGAGTATCATTCTCTCCAGCCGCTCGGCGATGATCTTTCGATCCGTCTGCGGATTGAGCAATATTTCGTCGAAGATCGAGAACATATCGGGGAGATTGCCGTAAACCGCTTTGGCGGAGATTTTAAGATACGCGAACGTCTCGCGGCTTCCGAATTTCGAGCCGATAAGCGGCGAGACGCTCAAACCGCCCAGCTTCGCGGCTATGCGCGTTCCCAGACGCGAGAAATCCTCTTTCGCCGAGCCCCATTCCGTTAGCGAGCGAGCGAAAAGCGGAATATAGGGGAGCAATCTCTTCGGCAACGCGTCGATAGGCAATAGGGCGTCCACATAAGCGATGCCAGACGTTTCCAGTGGATGCCAGAGACAGGTTTGCGGTTCGCGAGTTATTTCGCGGGGAATGATTTTGCTCTCGCGAGGCAGATCCGATACTTTAAGCGCCGGAATGGTCGCGAGCGCTTCGGGAGAGTCGGGTCGCGTTTGCAACTCCCGCAAGCGCGTCGTCTCCGCGACATACTCTTCTTTCCGCTCGGGCGACGATTCCTCCCAGACTGCGGCAAGCCGATCCTTTTCTTCCCGACTGACGACTCCGGAGAGCTTCGCGTCCGGATAAATAGTTACCCGCGAGCAGGAAACGTTGTTTAGAAAATATTTGTCTATGGCTTCCTCGAAAATTCTCTCTCCCCTCTTGACCGCTTCTTTAATATTATTAAGAGGCTTTTCCCAGGCGAGAGCTTCGATGGGATCGCCTCCGTACAGCCAGGACGAGAGAGCGAGGAGCATCGCGTATAGTCCGCGGGGAAAACGACCGGCGTTGTTTTCCCTGAATGCGAACTCCACTGTATTTACCGCCGCGTCGATCGCGTCCTTGTCTATTCCGTCGGCTACAAGTTTGCGCAAAGTGTCCATGATCAGGGTTTCGCCTTTGGCGACGTCGCCTGGAGCGATTCCTTTCAGACCGACGGAATAATACATTTGCCTCAAATCCGTCTCCAAACCGCATCCTGTCGTATCCTCGCCCAATCCGGACTCGGTAAGCGCTCGACGCAAGGGCGAGCCGGGCAATCCGTCGAGAATATGCTCCAGCATCTCCAGTTTTATAGCTTCGGGGAGATTCCCGCGCTCGGGCAAGAGCCAATTAAGAGTAAATTGCGCGCGCTCGTCGCCTTCCGCGGAAGCGTAGGGAATCTCGGCGTAACTCCGTTCCTTGAAAGGCTCCTGAAGCGCGACTGTAGGCAAGTCCGAAACGGGCTCCGCTCCGCTTATCTCTTCGCTTATAATTCTCAGCCTTTCCTCTTCCGGATCGTCTCCCCAGAAGAAAAAGTACGCGTTGCCAGGCTGGTAATATCGATGATGAAAGTCCGTAAACGCTTCGTAGGTAAGATTGGGAATATCCCGGGGATTTCCGCCCGAATCCAGTTTATAAAGATTGTCCGGGAACACCGCGTGTTGACTGTTTTCGGCGAGGATCGAGTCGGGCGACGAATAGACGCCTTTCATCTCGTTATACACTACGCCTTTGTAGATCCAGGGGCCTTCGGCGGTATCCGCGTCGATATGCCATCCTTCCTGCATGAATGTGTCGCGCGAGAGGAGCGGATGGAACACGGCGTCCAGATACACGGCGACAAGGTTGTAGAAATCTTGCAAATTCGCGCTGGCTACGGGGTAGCACGTTTTGTCAGGAAAAGTGAAGGCGTTTAAAAATGTCTGCAACGACCCCTTAAGCAATTCCGCGAACGGTTCCTTCACGGGATATTTTTCAGATCCGCATAGGGTGGAATGCTCGAGAATATGGGCGACGCCCGTCGAATTTACGGGAGGCGTAAAAAAAGTGACGCCAAAACATTTGTTTTCGTCGTTATTTGTAATTGAAAGAAGCCTGGCTCCGCTTCCCTTATGAACCCAGAGGCGGGCCGTTCCGCCGATCTCCGAAAGCTCTTTCTCTTTTTCCAGCCTGAAATCGTATGTATTCATTTATAAATCCTGTTTTTAATGCTCGATATTCGCGTTTTAATACATAATCCGCAAGATTATAGTCGCGAGAGCAAATTTTGTAAAATAGCCGGGATTCGACCGGAAATCGTCGGCCATGAGATGGCGTAGGCTGGCACGGATCCTGCTTTATTTAGGGCGACAGCGGAAATATTTTCCCAACTTATCCGGAGGCTAAATCGTGAATTCATCTCTATATATAGGCGCGACAGGCATGAAAGGCCTCGCCGAAGGCATGCATGTAACTACCAATAACCTTGCCAATGTCAGCACAATAGGCTTCAAAAAACAGGACATCCTGTTCAGCGACGTGCTGTATCAGACGCAGGCGAGCATGGGCAACTGGTGGAACGCGCAGGATGATTCCCGCGTGGCCATCGGTCAGGTGGGCATGGGCTTGCAGATCGAAGCCGTGCGCACCAGCTATACGCAGGGCGCGCTCGAGTCCACAAACAATATGACCGACCTTGCCATCAATGGCAAAGGCTTTTTCCAGGTAACCGACGGTCAGAATACCTATTACACTCGCGCCGGCGATTTCGTTACCGATAATCAAGGCGTCTGGCGCAATCCCCAGGGCTACGCTCTGAACGGCTATCGCATTGACGCCGACGGATCTCGCGGCGAGCTTGCGCCCGTGCAGATCGACCGATTCGGGACTCTGGCTCCCAAAGCGACTACCGAAGTCTCCCTTTCCGTTAATGTAGCCAACAACGCGGATACCTCCGTAAATTCTGAAAATCCGTTTTTCAGCCTTTTGCAGAGTTACGACGCGACAAAATCTTCTCCCGTTTCCTCCGCTTTTTCTCAAGCGATGACGCTCTACGACGAAACGGGCAAGGCTCATACGGTGAACGCTTATTTTGACGGCGCTCCTTCCGCGAACGGCTCCAAATACACCGAATTTATAATCGCGGACGAACAGTCCGTAACTACAGGCGAAAACGGCGAAATCGTCTATCCGGAAAAAGGCGCCGGTCTTCTGCTGGCCGGAACGCTCGAATTTGACGCGCAAGGCAATCTGAAAAACGTCTCCGCCTTCTCTCCCGCGGTCAAGGGCAGCCAGAATCTTGAAGACTGGATCGCCGCCGACATTGAAAACGGCAATCCTGTGTTCGAGCTTGACGGCTCGCGCGTAAGCCTGAATTTTGGAGTGAGCGCGGAAGGCTGGGCCAACGCTCCCGCTTCGGCGGCGGAGGTTGGACAGAACGCGTCCCTGCTCCCCGGCATGGACAATCCCTCGATCAGCGCGGAATTCCCGACGACCGCTTTCGCGACCACGTCTTTTTCCAATAGCTACAAGCAGAACGGCTACGCCGAGGGCTTCTTGAGCAACACTAGCATCTCTACCGAAGGCGTTATCTCGGGACTCTATTCCAACGGCGAGACAGTCGATCTCTGGGAAATTCCCCTCTGTCGCTTTACGAGCGAAGACGGTTTAAGACGCGAAGGCAACAACCTCTTCGCGGCGACCGAGGAAGCGGGCATGATGGAAATTGGCTCGGCCGGAAGCGAGAATTTCGGAACGATCAACGCCTATAACATTGAAAACTCAAACGTCGATCTGGCCCAGGAAATGGTAAATATGATCATTAATCAGCGCGGCTTCCAGTCCAACAGCAAGGTGGTTACGACCGCCGATCAGTTGTTGCAAAAGGCTATGGAGATCAAGCGCTAAAATATTCCTCGTTTTTCTACACTACTCCTCCTCTATGCCAGGCCGGATAAAAAGTCCGGCCTTTTTATTTTCCGGGGAAAATTTTGCCGCCTCAAGACGTCGACGGAAAGTCGGGCGTTAATTTCGCCGTCTGTTCCGGCCCGCTGTCATTCGCTTATTTTCCGAATAAAATTTCCTGATAATTGGGCATTGACCAGAGATCGTCTGCTACGCGGGTTTCGAGCAGATCGACGCTGGCTCGGACTTCGCTCATCAGAGGCAGGATAATGTCGCAGTATTTCCGGGCCGCTTCGAGAGTCTCGCCGAGCGCGGATATTTCATCCAGTTCGCTCTCCAGCTTTTTCGTGTCTTCTTGCAAAGTCTTTGTCGTTTTCCCAATAAGCTCCAGTTCGCCGGTATCGAAATCCATCCCGAGCGCCCTGGTTTCGCCCGCGGTCCTGGCGAGCTCGCCAAGATATCTGATAGCCGCCGGATATACGATCGTGCGCGCTATGCGGATAACCAGGGACGCCTCGGTGCGAACTGTTTTGCAATATTGTTCCACATAAATTTCTTGACGCGCGCGGAGTTCGTCACGGGTAAGAACGCCCGCCTTTTCGTAAAGCTCGATGACTTCGGGCGATGTCAGTTCGGGCAGGGCGTCCGGCGTCGAGGCGAGATTGGGCAAACCTCGTCTTTCCGCTTCGCGATGCCATATATCCGAATAGCCGTCTCCATTAAAGATGACCGCCGAATGTTCGTCCATAACATGAGTAATGAAAGACTCGATGGCCGCGTTGAAAGATTTTCCTTTTTTTAACGCGGAGGAGATCCAGTCGGCGGCGTAGCCGAGGGAGTCGGCCATCATTACGTTTAGCGCGGTAATCGCTCCAGCCGCGGATTGCCCGCTGCCCACGGCGCGGAATTCGAATCTGTTGCCGGTAAAGGCGATAGGGCTTGTCCTGTTCCGATCGCCCGGATCCGTCGGCAAAGGAGGCAACGTATCGACGCCCACGTTCATCACGCGCCCGGCTTGGTCGCCAACTTCGCCGCTCCTGCCCGCGCGAAAAGCCTCGAGGGTTTCCGTGAGCTGATCTCCCAGAAATATGGACATAATCGCCGGAGGCGCCTCGTGCGCTCCCAGCCTGTGATCATTGGAGGCGCTCGCGACCGTCGCGCGCAAAAGTCCTCCGTATTTATGGACGGCGCGAATCATGGCGCAACAAAATACGAGGAATTTGGCGTTGGAGCTTGGAGTGGCGCCCGGATCGAAGAGACTCCCAAGCTCCGCGTTGCCCAGAGAATAATTGACGTGTTTGCCCGAGCCGTTAACGCCGGAAAACGGCTTTTCATGAAGCAGACATTTTAATCCGTATCTTTTCGCGGTCTGGCGCAGGATGGCCATAATTATATGGTTATGATCGACCGCGAGATTGCTCGGCTCGTAGAGCGGCGCTATCTCGTACTGACTTGGCGCGGCTTCGTTATGCCGGGTGCGCACAGGCACTCCGAGCTTGTAAAGCTCCCGCTCCGCTTCCATCATGCACGAAAGCACCCTTTGCGGAATTACGCCAAAATACTGATCGCTAAACTCTTGCCCTTTGGCCGGTTTCGCGCCAAAGAGAGATCTCCCGGCCACCTGAATATCGGGACGCGCGAAATTATAATTGTGATCAATTAAAAAATATTCCTGCTCGAGGCCGGCGTAAGACTGCACGGGGAGTTCGGTTTTAACGTCAAAAAGCTCGAGCAGACGAAGCGCTTCGCGATTGACCGCCTGATTCGAACGCAAAAGCGGCGTCTTTTTATCCAGAGCGACGCCCGTCCAGGAAAGAAACATTGTCGGGATGCAAAGAAATGTCCCGTTTGGGTTTTCCATAATATAGGCGGGGCTTGTAACGTCCCACGCGGTGTAGCCTCTGGCTTCAAAAGTCGACCGCAACCCTCCCGACGGGAAGGAAGACGCGTCCGGCTCGCCTCTGATAAGCATGGAGCCGGAAAATTCGGCTATCACTCCGCCGTTGCCGTCCGGCATTAGAAAACTGTCGTGTTTCTCGGCCGTCTGCCCGGTGAGCGGATAAAAGATATGCGTGAAATGCGTGGCGCCTTTCTCTATTGCCCAGTCCTTCATAACGGCCGCCACAGTGTCGGCTATCCCCGGATCCATCCTTTCCCCGAAGGCGATCGTTCGACGCAAGGATTTATAAACATTCCTGGGCAATCTCTCGCGCATGACGCGATCGTCGAATACATTGCGACCAAAAATATCGGTCGGCTTTGACTCGGCGAAGTTTAGCGGAGCGAAGTCCGGCTTGTATGACGTTATGGCCTGTATAGCGTTATTCCTGCCGATATTCGCGCTCATATGTTTTCCTCTAACTCCGCTTATAGCGAATTGCCAATCGCAATCCGCGCGACATTTAAATAAAATAAATAACGCGCGGGGCTGTTCGATCGCTTCGCTGTCTAAAAGTATGTCTCCATAACCGTTTTTCAAACGGTCATGAAGAAGATCATCCGCCAAAAAGCGCGGTTTTTGGCTCCTTCGCGCTATTGTCGCGGCGCGCCGGATTATAAAATCCGGCGTTGGAAGCCGCGAAGACAACTTCTATAGCAAATCGCGCTTTAAATTACCCCTTAACGGCGAGGCAAGCTCGCCTGGGGATAATTTCGCGGGCGTCTTCGCATGGCTAATCCTCCATAGCGCGTTGGGGATTAACAATCGCGACGCGCTATAAATGTCGTCGCTAAAATTATTTGTTCTCGTCGCCTGGTTTAACATCGACAACCTCTATGTCGAATACCAGATCTTTCCCCGCGAGTTCGTGATTCGCGTCGAGGGTGATCTCGTCGGGCCCAACTTCGGAGATGATCACCGGCATCGAGCCCTTTTCGCTCGTCAACTCAAGCCGCGTTCCCGGCTCGAGCGGAATATGGGAAGGCACTTGAGCCTTGGATACGGCGAATATTTTTTCCGGATCAATCGCCCCGTAGGCTTCCTCTACTGGTATCTCGACTCTTATCTTGTCGCCCGCCTCCTTTCCCAGAAGAGCGTTCTCAAACCCCGGAATGAGCATACCCCGGCCCATGATAAATTCTAGCGGCTCCCTGTCGCGCGAAGAGTCGAATTCCTTTCCGTCTTCGGCCAGAGACCCTGTATAATGAACCTTTACCTTATCGCCGTTTTTTATGGGCATAACGCGCTCCTTTCGCCGAATCGCCGCCTGATCTCTCGCCGCCTTCGTTTCGGGGCGAACGTCCCCTCCCCGTCGGCGCGAAAGCGGGATCCGGCTATTTACAATATTTTTTGGCTATAATATGAGTAACTGGCCGTTTCAAGTTTAAAATCAGGAGGATCCGATGTCCCGTTCCGCCTGCGGATACACTCGATCGATAAATTTTTTTGGACGCCTGTCGCCGCGCGATCTGCTCCGCGTTTACGGCTCTCCTCTCTATGTTTATAACGAAAAGATCCTGCGCGAACGCTGTCGGGATCTAAAAAAACTTTCCGCCAATCCCGCGTTCGAAGTCAATTATTCGGTTAAGGCCAACTCCAATCCCGCGCTCCTGCGCGTCGTTAAGGAAGAAGGATTGCGGGTCGACGCCATGAGCCTCGGCGAATTGGCGATGGATCGCCTTGCGGGATTTGATCCCAAAAACGTCTTGTTTATCTCAAACAACAATACTCGCGAAGAACTATGTCAGGCCGTAGCCGCCGGTTGTCTCGTAAGCGTCGATTCTCTCTCGCAACTCGCGTCCCTTGGAGAAATCGCGCCTGGCGCGAAAACGATGTGCAGAATCAATCCCGGCATCGGCGCGGGACATTCCGCGAAAGTAATTACGGGCGGCGCGAATACCAAATTCGGAATCGACGCCGACCGCATGGGAGAAATTATCGAACTCGCGCGACGTTACGATTTGCGTCTCGCCGGGCTTAACCAGCATATTGGCTCGCTCTTCATGAGTCCCGAAAAATATCTGGCCGCCTCTTCTTTTCTTCTCGAATACGCCCGCGCCCTTCCCCCCGACCGGTTTGAACAATTGGAAATCCTCGATTTTGGCGGCGGATTCGGAATACCGTATCATAAATACGATGGCGAGAAAAGGCTGGATCTTGGCGCGCTCGCGGAAGGACTGAACGCGTTGATGAGCGATTTTCAGGCGAAAACCAGTTACCGGGGCAAATTCCTGATCGAGCCCGGTCGCTATGTCATGGCCGAATGCGGAACATTGCTCGGACAGATCGTCGCCATAAAAGACAACGGCGACGCGCGATATGTCGGAACAGATATTGGCTTCAATGTCCTGCAAAGGCCGGTAATGTACGACGCGTGGCACGATATTGAAGTTTACGCTCCCGACGACAGGGATCTCCTTTGCCAGACAGTCGTGGGCAATATCTGCGAAAGCGGCGACATACTCGCTAAAAATCGACCCTTGCCAGAGATGAGGGAGGGAGACGTTATCGGCCTGCTTGACGCGGGAGCTTATGGCTTCAGCATGGCCTCCAATTATAACGACAGATTTCTCCCCGCCGAAGTTTTGATAACCGAAGACGGTTGTTGCAATCTTATTCGCCGGAGGCAAAGGGCGGAGGATCTCGCGGCTTGCCTCCTGCCCTAAAAGGTTTTTATGAACGCCCAAGTCCCAAAACCTAATTTAAGCGCGAGTCCGAAGGCGATCTGGCGCCTTACCTGGCCCCAGATGCTGATGATGTATATCTTATTCTTTTCGGGCGTCATCACTATTTGGGTGGCTGGCCAGATCAGCAGCGACGCGCAGGCAGC
>JAAUYY010000075.1 GCA_014804865.1 Desulfovibrio sp. | reverse complement strand
GTCTAACTTTCGCCGAGCAGGTTCTCATGCCGGACGCCATCGCCCTGGCGCTGGCTTATCCCGAATGGCTCCATCTGGGAACCGGCCTCTCAAATCAGACTGTTCTCGCCTATGGAGCTTTCCCCGACATCCCCAACGACTATTCTCCCGCCAGTCTCCTTGTTCCGGGGGGCGCGATCGTCAACGGCAATTTCAACGAAGTGCATCCTGTGAGCGTTCATGATCCAGAACAAGTGCAGGAAATGGTCGAGCATTCATGGTACAAATATCCGCAAGGCGTGGAAAGCCTCCCGCCCCAGACAGGCGTTACAGATCCTTATTATGTCCTTGGGCCCGACACTGTAGGCACGCCTACGGACATCAAGCAACTTGACGAGAAAGCTCGCTATTCATGGATCAAGACGCCCCGTTGGCGCGGGCACACAATGGAAGTCGGCCCGCTGGCAAGATTGCTCATAGCCTACAGCCTGGATCATGGCGACACTGTGCCCAGAGTCAACGATCTATGCGCGAGGATCGGAACGAATATCGATGGCCTCAAATCGACGCTGGGGAGAATACTCGCTCGCTGTCACGAAGCCTTTTGGGCTATGCGCGCTTCAAAATATTTCCTGAAAAAATTGATCGATAATATCAAAAACGGCGACACTGCTTCGGCCTTCACCGATAAATGGGATCCCGACTCCTGGCCAAAAACTTGCGTCGGCGCCGGATTTACCGAAGCTCCCCGCGGAGCGCTTGGCCACTGGGTAGAAATCAGAGACAAGAAAGTGTCCCGCTATCAATGCGTTGTTCCTACCACCTGGAACGCCGCCCCTCGCGGGAACGGAGGACAACTTGGCCCTTACGAAGCTTCCCTACTGGGAACGCGTCTTGAGATAGCCGAACAGCCTCTTGAGATATTGCGCACAATTCATAGTTTCGATCCGTGTCTGGCTTGCGCCACGCATGTGCTCGACGAATCTGGAAACGAATTGGCAAAGATAAAGGTTTGCTAAATCGCGACCATCGGAGATAAAAATGAACGTTCTCAATGTCAAACCGAAGCCCGGACAAGGAGTATATGTATATGAGTTTCCAGTCCGCGCGTGGCACTGGACAATAGCCGCCTGTATCTTTACGCTCTTTGTTAGCGGCTATTGTATCGCTAATCCGCCACAATCTCTGACCGGAGATCCTACGAGGATTTTCCATTTTGGTCATATAATTATGACTCATTATATCGCGGGTATGATTCTCGCTTTCGCGATGGTTTGCCGTCTGATCTGGGCCTTCTTCGGAAATTCCGTTTCCCGCGAGATATTCATTGTGCCTATCTGGCGAAAAAGTTGGTGGAAAGGCCTGGAGGGGGATATTAAATGGTATCTTTTTATTAAAAAGACGCCAGATATCAATATGGGTCATAATCCCCTCGCCCAGGCCGCTATGTTCTTCGCCGTTCTCTGTATGTTCTATATGTGTTTTACCGGTCTCGGAATATATTCGAGCAAAGGCTATTCTTCCTTTTTTGGAATATTTCATTTTATGGAAAACCTTACCTATAACGCCGGAGGCAACGGCATCGATCTCGTCCTTTGGCATCGCATGGGAATGGTGTTCCTGGTAGCCTTCGTCATAATTCATACGTATATGGTCATTCGCGAAGAAATCATGGGCAGAACGACGATGATCAGCTCAATGGTCAACGGCGTCCGTCTCGTTAAAGCTACGCTTATGCAAGACTGGCTCGACCTGCGCTCCGAGGAAAAGATCGGGGATGACAAGACGAAGGAATAAATGGGAAAGATCGTCGTTATCGGCCTTGGCAACATACTCTGCGGGGACGACGCTTTCGGCGTCTTCCTCGCGGAGAAATTATACGAACTTTACGATTTCCCGCCCAATGTCGAGATTATCGATGGCGGCGCCCAAGGCCCCGCTTTATTTCGGTATATAGAAAGAGCCGAACGAATGCTCGTATTCGACGCGGTCGATTTTGGTCTTCCTCCCTCGACGATCGTCCGCCGAGAATACGGCGAATTGCCACTTTGGATTGGCGCGAAAAAATTAACCGCTCACCAAAATAGTTTCGCCGAACTTCTCGCCCTCGCGGATCTCAAAAACGTTACGCCTTCCGAAATAGTCTTGATCGGCGCGCAGATCGAGAATACGGAGTTTGGAACCGTCCTTGGAGACGCGCTAAACGCGAAAATTCCCGAGGCGCTCGAACTCGCTCTGCGCTGTCTCGCCAATTGGGGCGTTATCCCCGCCAAAGCTTCAAGCGTAAAAACCATCATCCAGAANGAATTGCTCGAAAGCGACTTTTACCGCAAATAATTTTTTAAATCGCCTCCTCAACCTCTTTGATCCGATATCAATCGCCCGTCGCCCCTTGACGCTCTTCTTGAAAATTTTTTAAAAATTTTAAAATAATTCCTCAAGACGGAATAGATTTAAGTTAATCTTTTTAAGCGAGCTTTTCGGCTCCGCGCGAATCGGCGGAATGACCCCTTACTCGAATAACTCGAAGAGAGTCGAATACTCGCGCTCGGATCGACCGATATTATGAAAATTTCTTGAAAATACTGGGATATCGCCATGCGTTCCAAACTTGACGCCGACGCGACGACCGCCGAAAAGGCGCTAAAACTTTATCAAAAATTGTTGCTCGATGGCCGACGACACTATCAAAAGGATCTGGCTTCCTGGCTTAACTGCTCTCCGCAAACAGTCATCCGGCTTATCGCGGATATCGAGAGCGTGGCCGGGGCTTGTCTAATAAGCGGGATCGATAGGCGTCGTCGTTGGTATCAGATAAGGAGCGTCTCGAGAAACCGATTGGGCCTGGACTTTGAGGAATTGCGTTATCTGGCCATTTGTCGCGATCTCGCCGAGCCCTATTTGCCGGAAGAGGTCAAGGATCGAGTGGATCACAGCATATTTAATTTCTCGATGCTCATGGCCGATCAGGCATATGCGGAAAGGGAAAAAGCTCAAAAAAAACAGCTCGCCTACTGCGCGAAGGGATGGATCAATTACAGCCCTTTTCTAGGCNTCCTGGAGAANCTGGTCGAGGCCATCGACTCGANNAAAATATGTCTCGTNAGNTACAAGGCGCCCGGGAGCGAAGCCGCGCGCGAACATCGCTTCGTCCCCAAACGCCTGGTAGCCATGAATAACGCCCTTTACGCGCTCGGCGCCGACGTAACGAAAGATTTTAAACGGATAAAATTTCTNATAAGCCTCGCGGTTCACCGGATCCGCGATATAACGCTTACAGATCGACAAGCGGATTTTAAGATACCGGCGGCCAATCTGGATATGTTNGGACTCCCCTGGCACGAGCCTCAAAAATTTCGCGTAAAATTTCGCGCGGGCANAGCCGCGGACTATGTCGAGGAACGCGAATGGTCGATAATTCAGAAAAAGATTCGAGACGATAACGGCGATCTGATACTGGAAATGGTATCGAGAAGTCGACCGGAAGTCGAAGCCTGGGCGAGAAGCTTTGGAGAATACGCCGAGATTCTATCCGTAGAAGACGCGCGAAATATCGATAGAGAAAATCCGGAAGACGATTCGCCCGTCTAATAACCGCTCGTATCCTTTTCCTCGCCGTAGATCGAGCCATATCGGTTCCGCTCCCCCTGTTGCCGCGATCCGCGAATTAATCAAAAGTGTATAAATTTCTCAATAATTTATACCCCCAGGGGGGAAAGTATGGCTAAAGGAAAAGGCCTCGGTTTGCCCGCGCAAATGGGCATTGGCATGATTCTGGGAATCATCGCCGGTCTTATCGCGCCTCATGTCAGTTTTGACGCCCAATGGTTCAGACCGTTCGGACAGCTCTTTATCAACCTCGTCCGGATGCTTGTCGTGCCTCTCGTGTTCGCGACTCTGGTGGCCGGAGCCGCGAGCGTTAGCGATATCAGCAGACTTGGCCGCGTCGCGGTGAAGACTCTGATCTTCTTCTTTGTCGGGACGGCCATAGCGACCGCGTTCGGGCTCGCCCTGGCTGATATTTTCCATCCCGGGCTCGGCTTGAGCATCGATATAGGCGCGGCCGCCGCGAAGGAAGTTGAGCCCCCGAGTCTGGTCAATGTGCTAATGAACATTGTGCCCATAAATCCCATGGAATCCATGGCCAAGGGCAGTATGTTGCAAATTATCTTCTTCGCCGTTCTCATGGGCTTTTCCCTGTCCATCTGCGGCGAAAAGGCTAAAGTCGTAACAGATTTCTTCAACGGCATGGCCGAAGTCATGATCAAGATGACCGGCATGGTCATGCTTTACGCGCCTATCGGCGTCTTCGCCCTGATGGCCTATACTGTGGCCGCGCAGGGTTTGAGCGTGCTTGTTCCCTTGCTCAAGTTAATCGCGCTTATGTATGTCGGCTCGATCCTGCTGATTGTCATTTTCTATTTCCCCTGCCTGAAATACAGCGGCATTAGCCCCCGAGCATTCCTTAAAGGATTTTCGGAGCCGTTAATGACGGCGTTCTCGACCTGTTCCAGCGCGGCGGCTCTCTCTTCAAGCCTCGTGAGCGTGGAAAAGATGGGCGCTTCGCGGAGCGTATCGAGTTTCGCCATCCCGCTGGGCAATACCATTAACATGGATGGCACGGCCATCTACATGGGACTCGTTACCATTTTCGCGGCCGAAATATTCGGCGTGCCCATGCCTTTTACCAAACAGGTCAGCGTGCTGCTTATGGCTTTGCTCGCTTCCATTGGCACAATAGGCGTCCCCGGCTCGGGAATGATCATGATCACCATGATCTTCACGCAAGTCGGCATTCCCCTCGAAGCCGTGGCGATTGTCGCCGGCGTCGACCGAATCCTCGACATGGCCCGCACTAGCGTAAACGTCATGGGCGACGCGACCGCGGCTATATTCGTGTCCAAGCTGGAAAACGATTTCGATCCGGAAAGAGGCGCGACTATAGACGATTGAAATTATTAAAATAGCAAATTCGACGCCGCGAGCCGCGCTTGATAACTTAAATACGCGTTCGCGGCTCGTTCGTTTTTACGCGGGATAAAATTCATTAAACTTCAAGGAGTCGAAGGAATGTCTCAAGAAAAAACAAGGCTAGAGCATGATTTTTTGGGCGAACTGGAGATCCCGGCGGATATTTATTACGGCATTCAAACCTGCAGGGCGAAGGACAATTTCAACGCTTCGGGCTTGCCAATTTCCACATTTCCAGAATTTATAAAATCGCTGGGGATGATCAAAAAAGCGGCCGCCCGCGCAAACGCCAAATTGGGCGTCCTGCCCCAAAATATAGCGGACGCGATTTGTCAGGCCTGCGACGAAATTATCGCGGGAGAATTGCTCGATCAATTTCCTGTGGACTGCATTCAGGGCGGAGCCGGAACATCCACAAATATGAACGCAAACGAAGTAATCGCCAACCGCGCCCTCGAAATTATGGGGCATCCGAAGGGAGACTATAAATATTGTCATCCCAATAATCACGTAAATTGCTCGCAATCGACAAACGACGCCTACCCTTCAGCCTTGCGACTCGCCCTGTACGCCAAGATCGGCAAATTCATAGAGGAAGTGGAATATCTGCGCGAGGGACTGGCCGAGAAAGGCGCGGAGTTCGCCAATGTCATCAAGATGGGGCGCACGCAATTGCAGGACGCCGTGCCCATGACTCTTGGCATGGAGTTTAACGCTTACGCCAACACCCTCGGCGAGGAAGTGGCGCGCCTCGAAGAAGCCCGCAAACTCGCGCTCGAGATCAATATGGGCGCGACCGCCATAGGAACCGGCATNTGCTCTCCCAAAGGTTATACTGAGACTGTGATCGAAGAATTGCGCGACGTGAGCGGAGCGCCTGTCGAGACTTCCGCGAACCTCGTGGAAGCGACCTGGGATACTGGATGCTATGTGCAGATTTCGGGCGCTCTCAAACGAACCGCCACAAAAGTCTCAAAAATCTGCAACGACCTGCGCCTGCTCTCTTCAGGGCCCAGAACAGGATTTAATGAAATAAATCTGCCTAAAATGCAACCTGGCTCGTCCATAATGCCCGGGAAAGTAAACCCGGTAATCCCGGAAATGGTTAACCAGATCTGCTTTGACATCATGGGCAAGGACGTAACCATTGCCATAGCCTCGGAAGCCGGGCAACTCGAATTGAACGTCATGGAGCCAATTATGGCTTTTTCCCTTTTCAACGGCATTAACCGCCTGGGCAAAGGGTTGCGGGCCCTGCGAGATAAATGCGTCGCGGGCATTACGGCCAACGAGGAGCGTTGCCGTCGCATGACCGAGCGCAGCATTGGAATAGTAACCGCGCTTTTGCCCCATATCGGCTACGAACGCGCCGCTTCAATCGCGAAAGAGGCCCTGGATTCCGGTCGAGGAGTAATTGAAATCGCCCTTGAACAAAATCTCCTCGATAAGAAGCAAATCGAGAAGATTCTATCGCCGGAAAATATGCTCCGGCCCGGCGAATAAATAAAAGGGCGATTTTGGGCTCGCGTTATATTTATGCGGGGGCAATTTGCGACGCGCTAACGTTTGCGAAAGCATATTGTCCCCGACACGCTTCAGCTTGCTTTAAATTTCATTCAAAATTATCAGCGCGACGGCGCGCTCTCCTCTTTTCCAATAACGCCGACATATTCGTAGCGCGAAGCGTTCGACGCCCCGCTTCTTATTGCCAACGCTCCCACAATTTGTAAAATAACTCCAATCTGTCCGCTTGCCTCTTGGTTTCCCTGGCCTCGAAACTATCGGCGTATAACTTGGCGCGACCTATGGCGTCGGCGACGTCCGGATTGTCATAATTATACGGACCGAAAATTCCTTCGTTGAGCAGATAGGTATAGACGCGACTTTGAAAATCGAGCCAGGCGAGTTCCATTTTTTTCAATTCGTTTTTGCATAGCGCGGGGTTTTCGCCCTGATCGCATAATTTCCTCGCCTTCTTATAAGCCGCTTCCAGGCGTCTGGATTGATACTCTCCCGCTTTTTTGTAGCAATCCGCCTCGTCGTCAAATGACGCGTTTGCCGCGCGCTCCATGCAGGCGTTGAATCCGGGGGCTAGCTCTTCCTCTCCCGTCGNCGCGCTGGCGTAAGCGGCGCTAATAATAGCGAGCAAAAATAATTGAAGCGCCGTAAATTTTATAATTTTAGTCAAGTCAAGACGCATAGATGTTTCCCAAAATTTACGCGCGATATAACGCACCTTAAATAATTTTCATAGAGACGAGGCGAGGTTATTGACCGCGATTATGCGAAAATTTTTCGCCTTATCCGCGCTTATGGGTTGCCAATCTCTTATATGCCGACTATTTTGCCTCGACCATGATTGNCCATAGCTATCGGCGCAATTTCTCAAAACTCTCGAAATTTAATTTCGAAACGGCTTCGGAGCGCCCATTTACCCTTCCTCTCCCGATACTCCCGCCTCTTCCATGGTCGCCATATCATTAAATATGGCGCAAGCGCCACGCAACATTGGATAGAGAAGAGCCGCGCCTGTACCCTCTCCCAGTCTCATGCCGAAGTCCAGATACGGCGATTCGCCTATTCTCTCCATGGCGAAGGCGTAGCCTGGTTCGGCGGATTTATGGGACAGGAAGGCGTAACCGGCGATATCCGGGAAAAAAGCTCTCGCCGCGATATAAGCCGCGGCGCTGATAAACCCGTCGACTATGAAGGGCAGACGAAAGGCGGCGCAACCAAGCATAATTCCGGCCATTTCGACTATTTCGAAACCGCCAAACGCGGCCAGAAGCCGCAAGGGATCGCGCGACTCCAAAGATTCGGAATTGGCCTTGACGGCGGCGCGTATAACTTCGACTTTCCTCTCGATCATCTCGGGGGAAGCGCCTGTGCCGGGGCCGACGGCTTTGGAAGGATCCAGGTTCAGGAAAACGGAATAGAGCGCGGCCGCGGATGTGGTGTTGGCTATGCCCATTTCGCCTACGCCTACGCAACGGAAGCCGGACAAAGAGGCGTTTTCCGCCAGGGCGAATCCCTCGCGCAGTCCCTTTTCGCACGTTTCAACGCTCATGGCCGGTCCGACGGTAAAATCGTCCGTTCCGTTTCCCAGTTTTCGCTCAAGGAGAGCCGGAGATGGGGGGAAAGACTCGCCTACGCAACCAGCGTCCACAATCCGCAGAGACAAGTCAAAGGCGCGGGTAAGACAATTGATGGCCGCTCCGCCTCGCAAAAAGTTGGCGACCATTTGCCGCGTAACTTCGCGGGGATACGGCGAAACATTCTTTTGCGCGACTCCATGATCGCCCGCGAAGATATAAAAAATTCCCGGGGTTACAGACAATGGCGTCTGTCCCCCGTTAATGGCGTATAACTTTTCCGCCATTGCCTCGACGCGCCCAAGACTTCCGACTGGCTTCGTCAACCTGTCCAGCCTTTCCCGGGCTTTTCCAACTAGCGCCTCGCTGACGGATTCGAACTTCGCGCCTGGAAAAAGTTTTTTAAGTAAAGTCATTTATTCTCGTCGCTTTTTTTATATTTCTCNAAGCCGGGGAGTCGGCTATTCGCGCGGTTAGGGGCGTCGCCCGGCGCGCATGGCCGCGGAAATCTCGTCGCATAAGTCGGGCAGATCCGCAATGGAGCTTATGACATAATGCGCTCCCGCTTTGCGGAATTCGCGAGCCAACGCTTTTTCTTTGGCGCGGATCTCTTCGGGGTTCTCGGCCTCTATCTCCTCTTCGGAATAGCCGAGAGCGTTGCTAGTCCGAGTTACGCCGACGCTCCAATGCCCCGCGTTAATTCCCTCTTTGATATCGGCTATAGTGTCTCCGACCTTGACGACGGTTTCGGGCGGAAAGATTCCGAGACGCATACAGTTCAGATAACACATCCAGGGAAGGGGACGCCCTTGGGGAACTTCGTCGGCGGTTACGAGGCAATCGGGCGAAAAACCCGCTTTTTCAGCCGCGGGCATGAGCTTCGTCATCATGGGGCGGCTGTAGCCTGTGCATGATCCAATTTTTATTCCCCGCGAGCGGAGGGCGTCGATGGCTTCTACGCACCCCGGAACTGGTTTTCCGTAATCGGCCAATACTTCTGGCATAAGTTCTTGCACTTTAGCGAAAACAAGATCTACGTCGCTATCGTCGGGCGCCTTTCCTCTTTTTTCCTTCCAGAGACTCGCGAGGCGCGGCATGGCGAGCATGGTCTTTACGTGCTCTTTCTTTTCGCGGCCCATGGGCTCTCTTATCTCGGCGATCGTTGGCGTCGCGCCAAATTCTTCAAAAGCGCTAGAAAATACAGCCGCGGGTCCGCGGCATCCATGATCGACGCTTGTTCCCGCCCAGTCCAGGATAACGCCCCGAATTTCTGTATTATCTTTCATATTTTTGCCTCTCCTGAATTTTCCGCCTCCCCCGCTCAAGGCGAGAAGCGTCGGTTCGGAATATTCTCGCTTGTCGGCTTTGGAGATAAAAAACGGGCGGGAATATCCCGCCCGGGTATTTTTGGATGTTGAAGCTAATTAACTAGTCGTTGAAATGCGACTTGTCGAGCTTCTCGTATTTGGGCAGATAACGAGTGGGCAGAGCAAGAGCGTCGCGACGGAAAGGAGGCGCGAGACGCGAGCCGTCGGTCATGACTTCGATGACCGCGGGACGACGATTCTTGTAAGCGGTTTCGAGCGCGTTCTTGAGATCCGCCTGGGTGTTAACCGTGTAGCCGTCGGCTCCCATGGCCTTGGCTATTTCGGCGTAGGACTTGGACCAGATATCGGCGCCGACGAAGCGGTTGTTATAGAAGTCGATCTGGTTCTTCTTTTCCGCGCACCACGCGCCATTGTTATACACAGTGGCGATAACTGGCAGATTGAACTGGCAAGCGGTGGGCACTTCGAAGAGGCTCATGCCCCACGCGCCGTCGCCGGCGATGGAGACGACCGGATTGTTCATCTTCATTTCGTTGCAATAGTACTGGGCGCCGAGCGCGGCCTGATACGCGAAACCGGTGTTGCCGAAAGTAAGCGTGGCAATGTCGCGTTTGGTATGCTTGAAGCGCAGATAGCTATTGGCGGTCGAGGAGGTATTGCCTATGTCGGTGGTTACTATGGCGTCGTTATTGTAAACAAAGTCGGCTACCACTTCCAGAGCCTTGCGGGGATGCATACGGCCAGCCTGGGTGGGCTCGTTGGCGATGGCGTCTATTTCCTTGCGCCAATCGTCGAGTTGGGCCTTGACCTTGTTTATGGTCGCCTGCAAATCGCGCTTGATTCCCGCCGCGCTCAACTGACGATAGAGTTCGTCGGCGCAGGCCTTGGCGTCGCCGCAGATGCCCACGGTTACCGGGTGCGTCTTGGCGATATTCATCGGGTTGATATCGATCTGCACGATTTTCGCCGTCTTCGGGAAGTAGTTAATGCCATCCTGCGGCAGAGTNCCAAAATAGGACAGGCGGCTGCCGATAGCCAGAATAACGTCGGCCTCTTCCATCAGGCGCATGGCGGCGTGAGAGCCCATGTAGCCAATCGGGCCGGCCCAGAGAGGATTGTCGGCGGGGAAGGCGTCATTGTGCAGGTAAGAGCAGGCGACAGGAGCGGCCATCAAATCGGCGAGCTTGGCGACCGTATCGACGCAACCGGAATCGACAACGCCGCGTCCGGAAACGATAACGGGCTTTTTAGCTTCCTTGAGCACCTGGACGGCGCGCTCGAAGGTTTCGGGATTGCCTATTCCGCCGGGGGCGACGCGATACTGCGAGGGCTTCAGGATTTCCTCGTTGATTTCGCCGTAGAAATAGTCGCGGGGAATGTCGACGAGAACCGGGCCATGCATGGCGTAAGCGGCGCGGAAAGCGGTGCGAAGCACGTCGCCGGCGCGGCTGGGATGGGGCACGCGCAGGGAAAGTTTCGTGATGGGTTTGAAGATATCCCATGTGTCGCATTCCTGGAAACCGTCCCATCCTACGGAAGCGGAACCGGCGGAGGGGGAAATGACGATGAGAGGAGTATGAGCCATATTCGCGGTCGCGACGGCTGTCACATAGTTGGTGATACCGGGACCATTCTGGCCGATAACTACGCCGCATTTGCCGCTCATACGACCATAGGCGTCTTCCATGTGTCCGGCGGTCTGTTCGTGACGCACGGAAATGAATTCAATTCCGGCCGCGGGGAACAGGTCGAGCAGATCCATATAGGCGGATCCGAGAATACCGCTCACATGCTTGACGCCTTCTTCCACAAGCACTTCGCACATAGCCTCGCTAGGAGTCATCCTGGGCATAGCAGTACCTTTCCTTATGTTTTAAAAATTAATGAAAATTTACAAAGCCCAAAAGCAAAGTGTATGCCGTAAACAGCCTCGCTCGCGGAGAAATTGGCAGCCCTCCCGAAGGTCGAAGCGAGTAGCGAGTTAGCGCGGATAATTCTGAAATATTCGCGCCTTATAAGACACTTTTTTTAACCAGTTTGCGTATCTATTTATCTCCAGTTTTTCNCGCGANTTTTTGGCTTTATANACAGAGCAAAAAATGTATGAATTTCCGTACATGTCCGCTCAATATGTATGGAAATCCATACANATCGCGATTGACGAGCCTATTCGCGCCTAAAAAAAAGACGGGAGCCTCGAAAAGCTCCCGTCCGCGGAAAGGCTAAAACGAAATCCCTGANTCCTAGAGGCCCTTTTCCTGCATGAGCGTAATTACATCGCAAACGCGGTTGGAATAGCCCCATTCGTTATCGTACCACGCGACGACNTTGGCGAGATAGCCGTCCTGGACTGTGGAATAAGCCGATTCAAGAATGGACGAAGCGGGATTGCCCTTGAAGTCCATGGAAACTAGCGGCTCGACATTGTAATCGAGAATGCCCTTGAGATAGGTCTCGGAAGCTTCCTTCAGCTTGGCGAGCATATCTTCGGTCGTGGTGTGTTTTTCGAGGATTCCCGTAAAGTCCACGATGGAAACCGTAGGCGTCGGCACGCGCAGGGAATAACCGGCGAATTTGCCCTTGAGCTCGGGGATGACTTTGGCGACGGCTTGGGCGGCGCCGGTCGATGTCGGGATAATGTTCTGGGCGGCGGCTCTCGCGCGGCGCGGATCCTTATGCGCCATATCAAGAATGCGCTGATCGTTGGTGTAGGAATGAACGGTTACCATGTTGCCGAGCTTGATGCCGTATTCCTTTTGAAGAACCATTACGACCGGGGCGAGGCAGTTCGTCGTGCAGGAAGCGTTGGACACGATGTGATGCTTGGAGGGATCATAGTCCTTGTCGTTCACGCCCATGACAATCGTGAGATCTTCTTCCTTGGCCGGAGCGGTGATGATAACTTTCTTGGCTCCGTTGTCGATATGCACCTGGGCGTCCTTGGCGCTGCGGAAAATACCCGTGCTTTCGACGACTACATCGACGCCGCGCTCGGCCCAATTGATATTTTTCGGATCGCGCTCGGCGTAGCAATGAATATCCCAGTCGCCTACCTTGACTTCGTCGCCATTGATCTTGGCGTCCAGATTTCCGCGGCCATAGACGGAATCGAATTCGGCGAGATGAAAATTGGTCTTGGCGTCGTAAAGATCGTTGATCGCGACAACTTCGACATTGTCTTTATATTTGTCGTGAAGCGCGCGAAAAACCTGGCGTCCGATGCGGCCAAAACCGTTAATACCCACTTTTACCTTTTTCATACTTAAACCTCACGCTTAATAAAAATAATTAATGCCGCTTCCGTCGCGTCGGCGGCGAGCCAAAATAGAGAAATGCCTTAATCTTCGCAAACGAAATAAGCGCTTGTTCGCCTATAGTTGTCGAGCGGAGCGCGCGACGGCGAACGACCCTCGATCTGTCGAGCGCCAATGCGCAATTATGCACATTTTCTTCATGATAAGCAATGAGAACGGCTATAAAAATATTTGTTCGAAGCTTCGAAATCGTCTATCCCTCGAGAGCCGCCCGCGCGTTTTTTTGAGGCACCTTCCCCGAGCTTACCATGCTTATCTGTCCTTCGATAACGGCGCCTTCTTCTGTAATGAGCACAGGGGTCTGAAGATTGCCTTCGTAAATTCCCGAGGAGTAAATAACGGCGCGTTTCTTAACGATCGCGTCGCCCGTGAAATGGCCGGACAACAACAATTCGCCCACGGCGAGATTGCCATTTACTTTCGCTTCCTTGCCCACGTTCAGGGATCCTTCGCTGGCTATCTCGCCGGTGAATCGTCCTTCTATGCGCACAGTTCCCTTAAAAGACAATTTGCCTTCGTAAACCGTGTCCGAACCCAGATACGCTATTTCATCCTTCGCCATTTTCTCTCGCCCCCAGAGGGAAAATATTCTAATCAGCTTTTAAACATAAAACGTCGTATCGATACACTAAGCACAATTCCCAAAAGGGTAAAGTTAACAAGCGTCGCGCTCCCCCCGTAGCTAATGAAAGGCAAAGGCACGCCCACAACGGGCATTATTCCAATAACCATACCCATATTTATGAAAATCTGCCAGAAAAAATAAAAAAAGACGCCTACCGCGAGAGTGCTTCCGAAGCGATCCCGCGCCTGCGCCGCGGTTGAGAAAATGCTGAGCAGAAAAAGACAGAAGAGCGCGACGAGAGCCACGCAGCCAACGAAGCCCCATTCTTCCCCAAAAACGGCGACAGCGAAATCCGAGTGCCGTTCGGGGAGAAATCTCAACTGGCTTTGCGTTCCCTCCCCAAAGCCTTTGCCCCATATTTCGCCGGAGCCAATGGCTATGCGCGATTGCAGGATATGATAGCCCGAGCCGCGAGGATCGTCCCCGGGATTCAGGAAGGAAAGAATGCGCTGTCTCTGGTAATCGTGCATTCCGACGAACCACATCAAAAGAGCGGCGCATGGCGCGGCCAGCAGGCAGGTCTTGAGGACGTATCCCTTTACGCCATGGAAGAGGATCATCCCGCCCAGAATGAGGATAATGAGCATCGTCGTGCCCAGATCTGGTTGCAAGATAATTAGCGCCGCTGGAACCAGGGCGACCAGCGCGACTTTGCAGAAATTTTTCCAGCCAAGAGCGGCGCCGTCCTGGGACAGGAGTCTGGCGGCCAGAACCAGCGCCGCTATCTTCGCAAGCTCGGAAGGCTGGATGCTCATGAAACCGAGCGACAACCAGCGCTTGGCTCCATACACTGTTTTGCCCATGACAGGAACCAGGAGCAGAAGGAGCAGGGAGCCGAGATAAAAGACCCACGCGAAATTGCGGAGCTTTCTAAAATCGACGCAGGCCGCCACCAGCATGCAGAGCGCTCCGCCTCCGCCCCAGATAAGCTGTTTTTGGTAAAAGTCGGACACCGCGAGACCTTCCTCAAGTCGCGTGCCGCTCGCGGAATAGAGATTGCCAACGCCGATCAGAAAGAGCGCCAGCGCGCAGCTTATAAGTCCCCAATTCAGATGGACGATGACGCGCTTATCCATATTCCTACATCCGCTTTTGAGGCTTTTCCTCAAGGCTGCGCGCGTTTACGAGAACTTTCGTCCCCGAGCCGGAGTCTGGGCCAAACAGATGATTATACACTTTCTTCGCGACAGGCCCGGCTACGCTCGATCCGCCGCCGCCATGTTCCACCATGACGACTACGACGTATGTCTTGCCGTCCTTGTGCCCCCATGTGGCAATCCAGGCGTGATCTCGCGTGGCGTAGGCCATTTCCGAATTTTTCAGACGCCTTTCCTTGTTCATTTTCAATTTAACAACTTGCGCCGTGCCTGTCTTGCCTCCCATGTCCGCGTCTCTGCGCCCGACCACGCGAGCTGTTCCGTGGGCGGCGGTTTTGCGCATCGCATTGATGACAAAATTTTGCGTGGATAATTTGCAGGGCAACATCCTGCGCACTTCGGGCTCTTCGTCCTCCAGAAGTTGCGGTTTTAGAATGCGTCCTCCATTGAGAATCGCGGACAGATAGACAGCCATTTGCACGGGCGTAACCAGCGTGGAGCCTTGGCCGATGGAGGTGTTAAACGTGTCGCCCCGCACCCAGGGAATCTTGAATCTCTTTTTCTTCCATTCCCGGGAGGGCACGAGTCCGGACTTCTCATGGGGAAGATCTATTCCCGTAGTCGATCCAAAGCCGCAAGCCTTGGCGAACTGCTCTATCTTGTCGATACCCATCCGATCGGCCATGATGTAATAATAAACGTCGCAGGAGTTTATCAGGGAGCTTTCCATATTCATGGAGCCATGGCCGCCCCTTTTCCAGCACCGGAAGATCTGTTTTCCAAGACGGGCGTAGCCGGGGCAATATACCGTGTCGCGGGGATTGACGCCATGTTCCAAAAACATCGCGCTCATGAGAAGTTTCCAAACGGATCCGGGCGGATATATACTTTGAATAACTCGATTCTGAAGAGGAGCTCGGCTATTGGTGCGCAGAGCCTCCCAGTCTCGCCGCGAGATGCCGCCGGCGAACTGGTTATTATCATAGGCGGGCGCCGTAACAAGCGCGCGCAGTTTTCCCGTGTCCGCTTCCATGACGACTACGCAGCCAGCCTCGCCGTCCAAAGCGTCCAGAGCGGCCTGTTGCAGATCGCGATTGAGCGACAGATTCTTTTCGCTTCCGCCCCTTGGTTCCTGGCGCAAATTCTTGCCGAGCACGCGAGCGTGGGCGTCAACCTCGACGTCGTAAAGCCCCTTGTTGCCGCGCAGATCCTTGTCCAGCATATATTCGAGACCGGATTTGCCGACGAGATCGCCCAGAGCCAGAGTCGAATCCGCCGCCATTTCCTTTTCGTTGGCCTCCGCCACATATCCTAGAACGTGCGCGAAAAGATCCTTTTCCGGATAGCTTCTTTTTGTGCGGACGACAATTTCAAGACCCGGCCAGGCGTAAATTTCGGACTCTATTCTCGCCACAAGATCAAAATCAATATCCGTGATCATCAAGAGCGGCTCGTAGGCCTTAACTTTGGCTCTGTCCTGGATGTACTTGTCGCGCACCTGCTTAAGCGGCATATCGAACCAGGAGCTGATCTGCGCGAGCGTCGCGGGGATGTCGGGGCAATCTTCGGGCAGGAGCGAAAGCCCGTAAGCGATGCGATTATCCGCGAGAACGGCCCCCGACTGATCCAGAATTCTTCCGCGCGGAGCGATGATCATTTCGCGACGCATTCTGTTATCCTGCGCGAGCTGGGCGAATTCCGGCCCGCGACGAACCTGCAGATACCAGAAGCGCACTACGAATACAAAAAAGAAAAAGCCTACCAGCGCCTGCAAAAATATGACGCCGGCGCGCGGAGGCTGGTAGCCTTCGTTTTCCCTCTGTATCTTGAACGCGCCGTTATGGCGACGCGGGGCGGCTTCCCCGTTTTGATCCTCGTTGGAATTGAGCAGATCGTTGTCCATAAGCTAAAACTTTTCCAAAAATCTATTTTAAAGCGCGAAAGCGCGGTATAAATGCGCGACTGGATACTTCCCAGGCGCGATTTTTCCTTCGCCAGATTTCCGCTCGGACATACCCGGCGTCGGAGCGAGGCTATATTATCGAAATAAATAACGACGTTCGGCGCATGGGGAATATCTGAACGCGGAAGCTTTTGCCGTATGTTTTAACGACGCGAAACTTTGCAAGAATCGGACGAAGGCGAAATTTTCCGTCCCCTAGCTCTCGTCGTCCTCTTTAATGTCCGTCTTGCGCGTAGCCTGAGCCAGTCTCCATGCGAAAGGCAGGAAAAGAGCCTCCGTCAAACTTTTATTCATCGCGTCCTCGACATTAAAATTTAGATTTTGCAACGGAGCCATGAGCCAGTCCACCGCGAAATAAACGCCGCCCAGACTTGCCGAAAGGAGGAACATAAATAAAAAGTTTTTAGTATCGAAGAGCCAGCGTCCGATCTTGAACATGACAATAGTCGCCGCGTACCAAACGATTATGGATCCAAAAGGACGGCTGCCCATGCCCTCCTGAAGGAGTATGAAAAGCGGCAGGAGCCAGAGCATATCGCGGTAATCTTCTTCCTGAAGCATAATCAGGAGACCGACCGCGAGAGCGTCGAGCCCGGGCGCGAGAGACTGAACGCAAATACCCAGAATTATGAAACAAATCCACCAGACAATTTGACGCCATTTCATATCGGGCGAGTCCGAGTCAGGGGACTATTACGCGGTACTTGGGAGCGGAGGACGCGGGGCGTCGCGCGGGAGCCTGAACTTGAGTCGGGGGCGTCGGCGGAGTAGGCTGAACCGCGCCGTTCTCCGCGGCGGTTGGCGCCGGATCATTCTCGTCCGCGGCTGTTTCCGCGACTTCGGTCGCCCGCTTCTCCCTGGCTTTTGCGAGTCGAGGCGGAAGCGGCGGCCCGATCATCACCGCGGGATCTTCCAGTTCCTCCGGCGGCAACTCGACGCCGCTTTTTTCGAGCAGGAGAACTTCTTCCAGATGCTGAAGATCGACAAGAGGCGCGGCGTCTATGGCCATGAACTGGGTATAGTCGGACGGAGCGACGCGCTCGATGCGCGCGACGGGCAGACCTTTGGGATACTTGTCGTCGAGACCGGATGTTACGAGAATCTCGCCTTCCTTGAGCGGCGCGTCCCTCTGGACAAAATCCACTTCCATGGGCTTGCCTGTGCCATGTCCTTTCAGGATTCCGGGCGCCCTGCTTTCCTGACCGTAAACGGCTATGCGGCTTCCGGGATCCGTAACGAGAAGGGCGGTCGCCGCGTGAGCGCTCGAACGCAACACGCGGCCCACCAGCCCCAAATTCGTAACTAGCGGAACTCCGGGTCGCGCGCCATTTGTGTAACCTCGAGAAATGGTGATGGTGTCCATGACCGCCCCCGGTCCCAGACGACCGGCGAGCACGCGAGCCGCGAGCGGGCGCCAGCGCGGATCTACGGGAAATTGCACGAGAGCGCGAAGCCTTCTCAATTCCGCCAGATCTTCCCGCGTCGCCACTAGACGGGCTTCGAGTTCTTCGGCGCGTTTCTTTAGCTTTATATTTTCCTCGCGAACGTCCACAAGATTCCAGTATCGATCCCAGAAAGATCCAATCCCGTCTTGCGCGTAGCGCAGAGGCCCGAGAATTTGAGCCGAAATTTCCAGGCCCACATTGGCCGCGAGATCGTCGAGGACGCCGGTTCTTCTGTTCCAGGTGTACAGGGCGAGAAAAAAGATCAGCGCGAGACCCGCGAGCAATAGCGCGCGCTTAAAATTCATGCCCCGACCTCCGGTCGCTCGCCGGGTTTCACTCTATACAGACTTCCTTGA
>JAAUYY010000074.1:2305-5013 GCA_014804865.1 Desulfovibrio sp. | reverse complement strand
CTGCGCGCGGGAGCTTTTTTACTTTAACCCGCAAAGTTGAACTCCCGACGCTGGAGGTTAGTCTATCAAGGGAATGGGAAGACGGGCAACAAGACGGGCAACTTTTAAATAACCTGATATAACGCATTGATTTTATAAGCAGTTATAATCCCCCCGCCTCCACCAAAAAATTAAATCCAATTGCTAAATTGTTGTCCATAAGTTGCTAAATTTATGGACAACTTTTGGTTTAAAGGCGCTTTTAGGCATTATTATTTTTGGAGGAGCGCTTTGGGGTCGCGCGTATAATTCCGAGGAACGCGCTTTTAAGACTTTTTCTGGCTCCAAAAGGATGGAAACATAGGGATGAGCGCGAGCAAGGTTTGCCAAATCAAATGAGCCGACGCGTATTCGCCGCGGCTTTGCGGCGTTCGGGCGACGCTATACAAACGGGAGGCGCTCGGCGGCGACGGATTACGCGAAGGCTCCGCTATGCCAATGGCCATATCGGAGCCTTTCTTAAAGTCGTTTACAGCTACTCGCGTATGGTGTCGGAATTTTGGTTATACGCCTTGGCGACGCATTTCCACTCGCCATTTATCTTGAGCATCAGCAACGCGTCGGTAAAGTCGATCCTGCCGCCCCAGCCTTCTTCCAGAATACGAACTACCGCAAGCGTCTCTTCCACGAACAACACGTCGATGCGCGCCTTGAAATTTTTGTCGCCCGGCACTGTGTCCACATTATGGTAAAACTGCTCGATGGACCCGTGTTCCAATTTGCCGTCGAGATAGCCAAACAACACGGCTTCGTCCACAAAAAGCTCGCGGGCATACTTGCTCGAGCCTTCGGCCACGCTTTTAACGAATTTTTCCGCCGCTTTGGCTACCGCGTCGTATTCAGCCAGCTTGTCGCGCATGGTTCTCTCCTTTTTTGTCGCGCGGCGAGTCGGGTCGCTCGCCATTAATTTAATGTTGTCGCCAATCGCAAAATTATCCCCATTGGTCTGACGGATAGGCGCCGCCAAACTTTAGCGGCGTCCACAGCGATAAACTTCCAGCTTCTTGCCGATTGCCTTTCGCTCCTATTGGCCGTCGCCTTGAACCGCGCCGCAAAAGCGCGCTGCAACAATTTTTTAGCGAAAACTATAAAAATGTCAATACGGTCAGTCGAGGTTTCAGGGTTGGGAGCTGAAAAGCGGCTGATGACGACTGGAAACAAAGCTCCTGTCTAACATTTCCGAGGAAATGTTCCCGACACGAGAGACCAATTTTCCGAAGCATCGATTACGCGTTGAACGGGGAAAGAAAAGAAGCGCAACTTTGCGACTGGGAAATTTAATTTCTAACCAGTCGCAGCGTCGCTAGACAGTGTAACATTGCGGCTCTGTTATTAACACCTCGCTATCGCTCAAAGACAATTTTCGGCCAGGGTTTCGTTGAAAATATTTGACGTTTCGAAGCTGTCTTCATAACTTCTAACCCCTTTTTAATCCGTCGCGCCGCGATAGGCGGCGAGAGCGAACCAAAAACCGCGTCTTTTGGCGAATGATCTTCTTCGCAACCGTTTGAAAAAAGGTTGCGAAGACATATTCTCATTAGGCGTTCGATTAGGCTATTTTTCGCGGTTATTTCGCTCCCAATCCTTAACAAGTTTTAGAATAATATCCGCGAGCGTCTGTTCGCGTTCGGAATAGACGCGCGCAATTCCCTCGACAAAGATGACCTTGTTCTTTTCAGGTCGCCTTGTATGGGAGTTGATGAGTTCTATAAACGCTTTCGGCTCGCCATATGAAAATCGGTCGTAAATTCCAATAATCAGCGCGCCAGTCTGCCTGATTTTTTCCACTTCCGAGAAATCGCCATTGGGATCGGAATGCGCGTTGTCCAGAGGATTTCGCCACAGCCATTGCCAGGCGGTACAGGCCAGCATGGGCGCCCAGCCCATGAACGGGAAAGGCAACATCTCCGACCCGCGTCCATTATCTACATACGACTTAATGATACGTCTCTCGTCTTCCGTGACATTGGAGAGCATGAATTTCATATTGGCCGGGCTGATCAGGATGTAATGTTCGACGGGCGTTTCCCTGGCGTTTGCCAGATAGTGGATCACCTTGTTCGCGCCAAGCGNATGTCCGGCGAGAATTATATGCCGGTAACCATTGGCGCTCGCGGCATTGACATAGGCGTTTATATCGTCGCAAATGTCATCGAAGCATTCGTTGAATGAGCCGATAATCTCTTTCCGGCCTGTCTTTGTATTCAGGGTTTCCATCCTGTTGAACGCGTCATTCGTTTGCGCGTATATGAACGCGACGCCATTGTCCGCCAGCGTATCGCCTATATTATACATGGGATTGGAGTAGAAATTGCCGTGTATGCCGGTGATGGCAATCACGCAAGTATCTTCTCCATCTTTGGCGAACAGCACGCCGTCAAGCTGGACGCCTCGATTTGTCCGCGCCTTGATCAGTTGTCGCATAGCCATTTCGGAGTAGGCGCGAATATGCAAGTATGGCCGTCTGTCCTGTAACAGGCGTTGCAAGATATGCAATCTGCCTTTTCGGCTTTGCCGGATTCAAACAGGCGCGGCAGATCCGGCTGTCTGATAAGCGGACGCGACAGCGAGAGCAACTCGATCCTGGAGTAATGNCCGCCGCCCTCGCCATACTGGCTGCCGCCTCTATTTTTTCCAGCGCCTCGGACAATGANCAACCGTATTTTTTT
>JAAUYY010000074.1:0-2296 GCA_014804865.1 Desulfovibrio sp. | reverse complement strand
TNGNGCGTATCGATAGTTTTTCCTTTCGNAAATGTNGGATCCAGCTCAAACGCCCGCAGAATGATATTGACGCGGCTCGCGAGGCCCATTTCATCGATCGCTCTTACAAGAAGCGTCTCTCCGGTATAACAATGGGGAACGATGAAATCGTTCCATATTTCAATCTTCATAACGCGTTTTTCCCCGCCTGAAACGCGGTCGCCAGATCGTTCTGGAAATGCTCTTTCCTGTATTTTCGCTTTTCGGACTCGGAGAACATTTCCATTTCATAGTTGTCGTAATTGTCAAATTGATAGGTGTTGTACGCGCAGATTCGCGTAACCGGACTCCTGAAAGCGTTGGCTATGTACTGTTCAATATCCGACCAACGCATAGGATAATTATGCTGTTCAGCCAGTTCCCGCGGCCAATTCATGGCATAGATCCTTGTGATTGGAACAGGTTTTACAGCCAGAGAGTCGTGATTCTTGCGATAAGTAATCTTGCAGAATATCGCGCGCTCCAGAAAACAGCGCGTATAGGCGTCAAGCTCGGCAAAATATATGGGGCAGGCGACGCAAACGGCGTCGGCGGCATAGACAGCTGGAATGAGATCATGAATGTCGTCTCTTATCGGACATTCGCCATATGAGCGCCCATTTTTGCGCTTGCAGGCAAAACAGCTATGACAGCCGTTGAAAGAAAGATCATAAAGATCTACCCAGCGGATTGTCTCGTTCGGATTCCTTTCCTTCGCGCCTTCCGTCCAGCTTTTCAGCATGGCCGCGCTATTTCCCTGTTTGCGCGGACTGCCATTGACGGCTATTAGCTCCATATTTGTCTCCCTGTTGGAAAGGTGTTGTCCAGAAACAAATTTTGGCGCGCAATAACACAATATGTTCGTCTCGCGCAATTACTTACCAAAAAGTGATATAGTTACCAAAAGGAGAATAAGTTGAATAAAGGAAAATACGTCGATCTGAAGACGGGAGTCAGATTCGGCGGGAAAGAGTATTTTTGCGCTTTGGAGCTTGCGCTGGAACTGATCGGGAGCAAATGGAAAATCATGACGCGCTATCAGTTGCGCAACGGAGCCTTGCGCTCGTCGGAACTTCAGCGGCGTATGAGGAACATTTCAGCCAAGATGTTCACCCAGACGGCCAGGGCTCTAGAGCGAGACGGACTGATTATCCGCGAGGCTTTTCCTATTGTGTCTCCCCGAGTGGAATATTCCCTCACGGCTCTGGGCGAATCCGCGATCACGGTCATAATGGATCTTGGTCTATGGGGGGAAGCGATAGGAACGCCATAGCGAACAGAATTGTTTTACATATGTCAATTCTGATTTTACGCTCGGTTAACCCCCGCGACGTTGACCGCGAGCCTTCCCGGCTCGCGCCAGGAAGGAGGTTATATCGCGTGGAGGATGAGACTAGCCGGGGTATGAAGGCGGCGAGGATTTTGATAACGGAAGCGAATTTGACTCGCGGCGGTTTTTACTTCGTATTCGCGGCGCGAAGTCTTGATCAAGACGGGCAATTTTTGTATTTCAGATTATATAAAAGGAGTATTCGCATGAAAAACATAGTGCTTGGCACATGGTCATGGGGCGTCGGCGCGATCGGCGGCAGCGAGGTTTTTGGCAATTATCTCGACGCCGAAAAGCTGAAAGGGGTTTTTGACGCGGCGATGAAGGACGGCATGAACTATTGGGACACGGCCTACATTTATGGCATGGGCGCGTCCGAAGAAATACTTTCTTCTTTCACCAGGCCGCTTCCGCGCGACAGCTATCGAATTTCCACCAAGTTCACCCCGAAGATCGCGGATAAAAATTCGCCCGATCCGGTCGAGAAGATGCTGGACGAAAGTCTTAAACTCTTTGGCATCGAATATGTCGACATATTCTGGATCCACCATCTCCTCGATGTCGAAAAATGGACGCCAATGCTCATCCCGCTTGTTAAAAGCGGCAAGGCGAAAAAGATTGGCGTTTCGAACCACGATTTGGCCCAGTTGAAAAGAGCGGCCGAAATACTGGCCGGGGGAGGCGTTTCAATCTCGGCAGTGCAAAATCATTTCAGCGTTCTCTTCAGAAAATCCGAAAAGAACGGCGTTTTGGAGTGGTGCAAGAAAAACGGAGCGGAATTCTGGGCGTATATGGCTCTTGAGCAGGGAGCGCTTACCGGTAAATACGACGCGGAACAGCCTTTGCCGGAAGGCAGCAATCGCGCCAAGACCTATAATCCCATGTTTCCCAAAATTGCGGGATTGCTGAATCTTATGCGAGAAATTGGAAAGAAATACGGCGCTAATC
>JAAUYY010000073.1 GCA_014804865.1 Desulfovibrio sp. | reverse complement strand
AGGGCAACGCGCGAGCGAGAATGGATAATGGCGCCCTCTATATTTCGATAGGGGAACAAAGATGCGCCAATTCTGGCCAGAGTTACTCGGAAGTTACCATCCGTTGCGAAGAGGGAGCGGAAAGCGTCGCCCTCTGCAAAGGGATCAACCAGGATGGGTCGCAATGGGACGCGACTTTTAAAAAGTTTTAGGGAGTTTCCGCAATGTTCGCCAATAAACTATTTAAGTTTCTCTGCGNATGCGGGATCATATTCGCAGCCGGGCTTTTGCCCGCGAAAAATCCTCTCGCCGCGGACGGATACAAAAACGTCGCTCCGCCCTCGCAAGAAACGCCGCGAGAGACGCCGAGCCTCGCTCCCGGCGCGACGATTATCCTTCCGGGCGGCGTTCGCTCCCAGATAGCCGAAGAGCTCCCAAACGGAAACTTCAGAACTCCCGACGGTTTGGTAATCTCTCCCGAAGGCGTTTTGCAGAACGGCCCTGATCNAGGCGCGACGATAACTGTCGCTCCAAATATTTCCGGAGCCGAGAACTCTATAAATATTCATACCCCTGGCGTCCCCGAAAAAGGCGTGTCTATAGTCGCGCCCATCCCTTCGGAAAAAGCGTCGGCTCCAGACGAGCCGGAAGNGACGCTTGAGCCCGCGATCATTGACGAGAAAGGATCCGACTCGCCCGACGCGAAAGGATTAAATACTCCGGAAATCGCCGTCGTTCCGGAAGTATCCGAAACGCCGACAAAGGAAGAAGACGGAGTTGCCGCGCTTCTTCCTTCGACTCCAAAGGAGCCGACGAAACCAGAAGCCAAGCGCGAGAAAAAGCCCGACGCCGCGTCTGACGAAAAACCCAAGGATCTTACTCTGGCCCAGATGTTGCCTTTGACTCAAGTCAACCAGCCCGCGCCAAAAACGCGGGCAACCCCGGACAAAGAGAAAGCTCCTTCCAAGGAGCAAAAAGCGAAGCCCAAACCGGAAAAGGAAACTCCCCCGGCGCCCAAAGCGTCGAAGCCCGAGCCGAAAGCCAAGCCGGAAACTCCCTCTAAACCAAAGACCGGCGATCCCATACGCATTCCCGAATCGGCTATAAAATCCGGCAACTTAAGTTTTCTCGAAGGCTGCTGGGAAGGCACGCGNCCCGAATATACGACTAAAAGAACGATCAAGGAATGTTTCTGTTTCGGCAAAGGCGGAAAATCGGGCAAACGCAGAATCTACGATCGACAATACGGACGAACCTGCATAGGCGCCAGCCGCGCCAATTTGTCAAAGTCTGGCGTTCTGTCCGTAACCAGCGCGGCTATGCCCTGCTCCGACGGCGAAAAATGGGGCGGAGCCGAAATGCAATGTCGCAACACAGGGCCCAAGACTCCCTGCTCCTGGATATTCACAGACGCCGGAAACGGACGGCAGGCGTACGAGATTCCCTTTCTGCGCGTTAATTCCTGCGGGAGATGATCAATATGGAAATGCCAAGATACAAGAATCCTGTCAGTCTAATTCCTTTNGGCTTGCCGCAGTTGCTGGATTACGAAGCCGATCGGGATATGCTGGGAGACATATATTATAATTTCGAGGAAAAGCAGGAAAAGAACGCCGCCGGAGCCAACGTCGCGCGCTTGAGGGCTTTCGCGATGAACGAAGACGGCGAATTCATCGATGAAATCGACGGATCCGTCAGTCGCGGGGCAGGATATCCAATCGGCGGCGAACAGGCTATAGAGCCCTGGCTAAACCAATGGATCCCGATCCCTTTTTTNCNNACNCGAGAACAAACCTGGCCGGGGACAAAGGATCCGCGATTTGAGCGAGGCCCCACCAACTGGGCCAGAGCCCGTCTTACCTCCGATCCCGGAAATCGCGAAAAATTACGTCTGGTTATCGCATTCGATATGCAAACTGAAACAAGGACGCCCGAAATTTANCCGGCCTTGACTATGGAGGACGTCAACCAGAACGGTCGNTTTCGCCTCGCCTGGCGTTTCAGGGACAACGCCTGGTACATGGATCTGGCCTGGGTCGATTCATGGCTTCGGGAGATCTGGCAAGACTGGCGCGCCGCGAACAACTACGCCGAAGACGACGAAAATCAATTTGAATATCTAGCCTCTTACNTCGTATATCTGGCCGTCCTTAACCGAATCGCGNCAAATTGCGAAGTAAANGTAATACTGCCAAGCCAATATACTCCTATCGAAGTCGATCTTGTGCTCGATATTGGCAATTCGCGAACTACCGGAATGCTCGTCGAGACCCAAACGCAACAGGCGACTTCGCTTACCGACAGCTATCTGCTCCAGTTGCGCGATATGTCGGCTCCCGAAAATATATATACGGATCCCTTCGAAACCCGCGTGGAGTTCTCCGAAATAGTTTTTGGAAACAGCGCGCTTGATATGCGTTCCGGNAGACGCACGNCCGCCTTTTCATGGCCGTCTCCCGCTCGNATTGGNCCGGAGGCGAATCGGCTGGCCCGACTCTCCAAATGCGGCGAAGGTTCCACGGGCATGTCCAGCCCGAAACGCTATCTCTGGGACGAACGCGACTGGCTTAAGAGCTGGCGATTCAATACTGGCACGGAAAAGGCGCCCTTCGTTACGCGCGGGCCGCTGGTTCAAGAAATAAACTCGAGCGGCACGCCGCTGATTTGTCTCCAGGAAGATCCGCGGGCCAAGACAAAAGCCTTCATGGCGCAAGAACAGGAGAGCGCTTTCGAGTCCTATTTTACTCGTTCGTCATTAATGATGTTCCTCTTTGTGGAAATTATCCAGCAAGCGCTAATGACGATCAATCAGCCGGGGCAACGATGCCGTTCGGAGCTCGATCAGGTGCCCAGACGCCTGCGTCAGATCATATTCACAGTGCCCCCCGGCATGCCAATGGCCGAGCAGAAAATATATATTCGTTGGGCTGAATGGGCTACGCGCGTCCTCTGGCTCGCGCTCGGCTGGGAGGCTTATTACATAGAAAACCCGAAGTCTTTCCCCTCGAAAAGGGATTACCGCGCGAGCCCCGCCGTCCGTTGCGAATGGGACGAGGCCACCTGCACGCAACTCGTTTATATTTATAATGAAATTACTGGAAAATTTCAGGGCGACGCCTTGTTCTTCTGCGAAACGGAAGGCGCGAGACGAAAGATCGGCGATAAAAAAGACGCTCCGAGCGTTCGCGTGGCTACCATCGATATAGGCGGGGGCACTACGGATCTGTCGATCACCACCTTCGAGCTGGAGAAAGAATCTGGCTCTACCCCCAGGCTTCTGCCCCACCCCGAATTTCATGACGGATTCAATGTCGCCGGCGACGATATATTGCGCGATGTTGTGGAAAATCACGTCTGCTCGGCGGTGGTAGACGCGATAATGAAATTGGGTTTCCCAGACCGGGAAATGGCCCTAAAATCCCTGTTTGGTCGCGAGCTAATGGACACCACCCGCGACGATCGCGATCAGAGGGTGCAATTTATAAGGCAAATAACTATCCCCGTCGCTCTTAACTTGATGGAATTATATGAAAAGGCCGATTTGCGCGGCGGGAGCGGGAAGATAAACTTTACCCTGCGCGATTGCTTTGTAAAGCCACAAAGCAAAAAGTCGTCAAAAAAAGGCGCCGATGAATCGGAAAAAATAGAAGAGAAAAGCTTCGAATTTACCAAAAATCCATACCCCAGCCCAGCGGCCCTTTCCTACGTCAAAAATTTCCTTCGCTCGGCTCTGCCCGGCGACGCGGATTTCGATATTCTGGACGTTCCCATTACAATGAATCCCAGGGAATTGGACGAGACTGTCAGAAAAACCTTGCGACGCGTCTTCGAGAATATGTGCGAAGTGATAAATAAATATGATTGCGACGCGCTCCTTCTTACCGGACGCCCCAGCAGATGGCCGGCGATAATCGACTCGATAAACGAACTGGCTCCCGTGCCACCCAGTCGCGTCATTCCGATGATCGATTGCCGTATGGGGAGCTGGTATCCATTCTCCGACGCGACAGGCCATATGACCGATCCGAAAACCACTGTGGTCGTCGGGGCTATCCTGTCCGCCCTCGCCGAGGGTTCGCTGGAGGGGTTCGCCTTCGAGTCCCAATTATTAAAATTGTCATCAACAGCCCGCTTTATCGGCATCATGGAACAAACCGGGCAACTCAAAAAAGACAATGTTTGGTTCGAGGTCGATCCCGAAGATCCGGACTATAAACCGCTTGAAAAAGAAATTATTTTCAATAATCCCATTCCCATTGGATTCAGACAACTGGACGACGAAAACTGGACGACCACCCGGTACTATTATATGGACTGGAGCGGAGACGGAACGGCGGTCAACGAACGGCCAAAACAGCTGACAGTAACGTTGCAACTGGACGTAGTCAGCCGCAAAAGGGATAAAGACAATAATCTCGTAACGCATGAGGGCGAATTTACCATAAAAAACATCAAGGACGCGTCGGGAGCGCCAAAGCCTACGAATCTTTTAAATGTGCGTCTGCAAACCTTGCCTCGCAACGAAGGATTCTGGATGGATACCGGAGTTATAATCGATTCCTGATATTCCAACGAAATTCCCGATTGTTACGGAGCGGGCGACTAAGACTTTCGCGGCCTGAATTGAGCGGGACATCGCTTCGCGACGGAGGAAATTTCAAGGTTCATTAGCCATAGATAAAAATCATAATTTTTCCAATAAGGCCGGGGAACGTTTCTCTCGCGCCATACGATTATCGGAGGGAGTATGAATCTGGCGGAATATTGCCAGGAACTCGGAGACGCGAGCCTCGAAGCTTCGGAATGGATTGAACGCAATCCGGAGACGGTGCGCAACGAGAAAGAGAGTCTTTTAAAAGAATTGCGCAAGGCGCGCAGAACATTCCGCAAGTGCCAAAAGGCGTCCGCGCGCAAAATGTGCGCCGGCGTATTTGGCCCCAGTCAGGCTGGCAAATCCTATCTCATCTCGGCTCTGGCCAGAGGTCAAAACAACGAGCTCACCGCTAAATTCGATTCCGAGGAACACGATTTCATAAGCGAAATTAATCCCGAAGGCGGCAAGGAATCGACTGGCCTGGTAACGCGTTTTACCCTTGAGGAGCCGCGCGATTTGCCCAAGGGTTACCCGGTTCATTTGCGTCTCTTATCCGAAACGGATCTCGTAAAGATCATCGCGAATACATATTTCGCGGATTGCGAGCATAAGGAGGAAGCCCAGAGCGACATAGGGGCGACGCTGGGAGCCCTCCAAAAAAAGGCGACCGCTCCAAACGGACGAATCGATCTCGACGACATGGAGGAGTTGCGAGAATATCTCTACAAGGATTTCCGTTCAAAGGCTCGAGTTCAGGAACTGGAGCGATCTTTCTGGGACGTAGCGCTTGAGATCGCGCCCAAACTCGATCTTGAAAACAGGGTAAAACTTTACGCCTTGATTTGGGACGAGACCGAAGAATTCACAGATCTTCTGCGTCAGTTGCTCCGCGCTCTGGAGAAGCTCGATTACTCCGAAGAGTTGTATTGCGCCATGGACTCCCTGACGCCGCGCGAAAAAAGCATTATCGACGTCGCGACTCTTAACGGCCTGGGCGACGAGTCGGATAGCGAAGAGCTCGCCGTATGCGCTCCCGGCGGACTAAAGACTACGCTCCCCCGNCCGATTGTAACCGCTTTGACCGCGGAATTGACCATAGTCATAAAGGATAAGCCCGCGGATTATTTCGATCATACAGATTTGCTTGATTTCCCCGGTTACAGATCGCGTTTTAAAATCGACGACGTTCGGCGGGAACTCAAGAAAGAGGGAATGCGCAAGGAGCTCTTCCTCCGGGGAAAGGTAGCCTACCTTTTCCAGCGCTATTGCGCGGAGCGCGAATTAAACAGTATGCTTTTATGTATCGGCCCCGGCAACCAGGAAGTCNAGGATCTCCCGGGCGTCATTAACGACTGGGTATGTTCGACCCATGGCGAAAAACCTGAAGATCGCGCGGGCAAAGCGACTTCCCTTCTTTTTATTCTGACAAAGTTTGATATGGAATTCGAAGAAAAGAAGGGCGCTCCGTCCGTTGAAACGCGCTGGGACACGCGTCTGCACGCTTCGCTTCTGGATTTTTTTGGAAAGCAGCACGACTGGCCTACGCAATGGACGCCAGACAGGGGATTTGACAATCTATTTCTCNTGANAAATCCGAATTTCAAATTTAAATCGGTTCTTACCTATCAGGGGGATCGGGAGATCGGAGTGCAGGAGGATAGCAAAAAGCTTGTCGAGGATCTGCGATCGTCGTTTATGAACAGCGAGGAAGCGCTGAAACATTTTAAAGATCCGGCGACCGCCTGGGAAGAGGCCATGCGGCTTAACGACGGAGGCATTACCTATATACGCGAAAGTTTAAGCCCTCTTTGCGATCCAAATATCAAGCGGCAACAACTCCTGCAAACTATCGAAACCAATAGAGCCGCGCTGGAAAGAAGGCTGAAAGCATTTTATCAGTCCGACGATCGCGAAGAACTCCGCAAACAGAAAATTCAGCTTGTGGCGACTCTCTTCCTGCGCTTAAAGACTCTCGATAAAACTACCCATCGTCTTTCGCATCTCGTGAAGGCGCTCGGCGCGCCCGATGGCTTCGTTAACGATCTCCATGAAGAAGCCATGCGCAAATATAGGGAAGTTCGAGAATCCGAAGCCAATTTGGAAAAACTCGAGGAAAAATCGAAACTGGAGAACATCGACGCCGACACAGTGAACCTGGCCTCTCTACTTGGCGACGACGACGAAGACGAAACCGTCGCGGACACCCCAAGCGAGGCCGCCGCCACAACCGACGAAGCCGGCTTCTTCGCGAACTATATCGAAAGCCGCTGGGTGAAAAATCTTCACGATATGGCCGACGATCCCGATATGCAGAAATATTTTGGACTCGGGGCGCAGGAATTTTCAGCCCTGGTCAGCGAACTCGCCACAGGAGCCGCTAGAATGGGGCATCGAGCTTTGATGAGCGAAGCTTTTCGCAAGGCGGCCGGCTTTTCAGACTCCAGAAAGACGGGCGTTTTGTATAAACAGGCCGCTATAGCCTCGCGCATTATTAATAACTATGTCGACTGGCTTGGCTTTAATCCGCATACCCGTTCCGAAAAGGAAAGGACTGTAACTTTGCCAAACTCAAAACCTCAGACGGTTTTCAATCCGCCTCAGGAAATAGAGGGGTTGCCAACGCTCGAACCGCGCGGCAAAAAAGGCGAAATAGCGTATGTAAATCGCTGGGCGAACAACTGGCTTTCCTCGCTCGGAGCGCTTATATTGGACAATGTCGATTTTGATGGAAAGCAAACGATAAACGCGGAAGAGAACCGGTTGTTAAGCGTTATATTAAAGAAACTGGATACTCAAAAAATTGAGGAACGCGAGAATAAGTCGCGGGTCGACGGCGAGATTTACTCCCGGGAAGCGGACTAGATCGAATAGCTAACGACGGCGTTCGCCGATCTTGACCCTGCGAGCAAGGTCGCGGCGAGTCGGAAATGAAAATCGCCTTTCGCCATGGCGGTTCGCGCCGCGAAGACGACGAAATAATCGTCAGCGAGAACTCGCTTCGTAACCGGGAGGAGCGAAATCGCATATAAATCTATACCGGCTTTCGACGATGGGCGATCTTTAAGGAAAATAATTAATGAAAGTTATTTATCAAGACAATCCCGAGGCGGGACAGGGAAACGGGTACCTGATCTTTTCAGGC
>JAAUYY010000072.1 GCA_014804865.1 Desulfovibrio sp. | reverse complement strand
CATCAAGGTAGCCGAATCGATAGTTATCTTCGCGCCCATTTTCCATTTAGGATGACGCAGAGCCTCCCCGACTGTTTTCTTGCGCGTTTCCTCTCGCTTTAGTCCCCTAAAGGGGCCCCCAGAGGCGGTAAGAATGAATTTCGCCGGAGTTTGACCTCTTCCGACCGCGCATTGAAACAGGGCGAAGTGTTCGGAGTCGACGGGCAAGACGGAAGCCCCGCTTCTTCGGCAGGTCTCGCGAATCAGATTCCCGCCGATCGCCAGAGATTCCTTGTTCGCCAGCGCGATAACCTTGCCCGCGCGGGCCGCGGCCAGAGTTCCATGAAGGCCGATGGCGCCTGACTGGGCGGAAAGGACGCAATCGACGCTAGCCAGGCTCGCGAGCTTTTTATATCCGTCTTTTCCGTAAAGAATTTCCGGATTATAGCCCTCCTTGAGACGAGAACGCAGATCGATTGCCGTCGCCGCGTCTCGCGTAGCGAGAAAGCGCGCCTTGCAACGCGCCCCTTGTTCCGCGAGAAGATTGGTATTTTTGCCTCCGGCCAAAGCCTCGATCCTGAAGAAATCGGGATCGGAAATCGCGATATCGAAGGCGACGCGTCCGACGGAGCCTGTGCTTCCCAACAAGGCGAGACGTCGAGGTCGACGCGAACAATAAGCCGCGGAGGGCGGAGCAGAAATGTAATCGATATTCGGGCCGCCCCGGCCTGGCCAAGGAAAACGCGATTCCTGTCTCTCGAGAGCGTCTGCGTCCATCTCGCGCTATCCTAGAAGAACGAATACCATTGATCGACTACGGCGACCATGGGCATAGCGAACAAGAAACTGTCGGCGCGATCCAGAACGCCGCCATGTCCTGGCAGGAGAGAGCCGCTGTCTTTGACATTGACGGATCTTTTCAGCGCCGATTCAAAAAGGTCGCCCAGTTGCGCGAAGGCGTTTACGGCCACGCCGAGGAGCGCGAAGGCCCACCAGCTGGCGGCTCCGTATATTTCGCCGTATATGGCGCAAAAAACTACGCAACCAATGAGAGAGCCTACGGCNCCTTCGGAGCTTTTATTGGGGGATACGCGCGGCCAGAGCTTGTGATGGCCAAAACGCGTGCCTACGAAATAGGCGCAAGTGTCGGAGATCGCTACGGCAGCCAGCACAAACGCGAGCTTTAGCGTGGATAGATAAGTCGCCGGCAACAATAAGAGGGGTATATAAGCCAGACCAACCATGAAAATGCCGCTGGCCGAAAACGCGTTGTCCTCCTCCACCACGTCCCAGCGGAAAAGGAAACTTAACGCGGCGAGCACAAAGCCGACGCCGAGGCAGACGAGCGCGTCTTGCGGCCTGTTTCGCCAGGTCAGCCAGAGCATGAGCCACCCCAGGACGATCCCGCAGACGCGAGTGGGAGTTTTTCCGCGACGCCCCCAGAAGAGAGAATAAAATTCCCAAAGCCCCAGGGCCGACACAAGAAGTATGAGCAGGAAAAGAAACCATCCGCGCGCCCATAAGGCCGCTATGAGTACGGCCACAAGAATAGCTCCGGTTACGCTCCGGCGTATGTCGGTCGCGCGATCAACTGGCATCGGCCTCTCCCCCCTTAATCTGTTCGCCGGTTTTTCCGAACCTCCGCTCCCTGCTGGAGTAGGCGCGAAGCGCTTTCGCCAGTTCGTTCGCGTCGAAATCGGGCCACAAGGTAGTCGTAAAATACAACTCGCTATAGGCGCATTGATAAAGCAAAAAATTGCTCAATCTTTCCTCTCCGCTCGCGCGAATCAGCAGATCCGGATCGGGAATGTCCGCTGTGTATAGATATTTTTTGAAGGAAGTTTCGTTAATATCTTCGGCTTTTAGCCCGAGCGCCGCGATCTTTTTAGCGGCCTGAACAATTTCCGCTCGCGAGCCGTAATTTAGCGCCAGACTCAACGTCATCCCATCGCATCGCGAAGTAAGCGCCGCGCTTTTTTTTAGCGCCGCTCTCTGCGGCGCTGGCAGGCCATCGATATCGCCCAATACGTTGAGCTTGACGCCTTTTTCCAGCAATTCGGCCGTCTCGCTGTTTAGAAATTCCAGCAAAAGCTTGAACAGAGCCGCTATTTCCAATTTTGGCCGGTTCCAGTTTTCGCTGGAAAAGGCGTATAGCGTGAGAAACTCGATGCCAAGTCTGCGACATTCCGAAACGATCGCCTTCACGGCCTTCGCTCCGGCGCGATGACCCTCCGTCCGGGGCAAGCCGCGACTTTTCGCCCACCGCCCGTTGCCGTCCATGATGATGGCAATGTGACGCGGCAACCTGTCTTTTACGATCTCGTCCACAAAAATCTTTCGCGCATTAAATTTTGAGTTATCCGTCCAGGCGGCCGTCGGCCTTATCGGGCGGAAGCGCTAGATTTCCATTATTTCCTTTTCCTTGGACGAGCACTTGCCGTCAATTTCGCCTATATATTTATCCGTCAGTTTTTGCACGCTATCCGACGACCTCTTTAGCTCGTCTTCGGTTATGTCCTTGTCTTTCTCCGCCTTTTTCAGACTCTCGTTGGCGTCCCTGCGGATATTTCGCACCGCGACCCTGGCTTCCTCGCCGTATTTGCGCGCCACTTTAACAAGGTCTTTTCTGCGCTCTTCCGTCAGCGGCGGAATGGAAATCCTGATAATCTTTCCGTCGTTTATGGGAGTTAGTCCGAGATCAGATTTTAAAATGGCCTTTTCGACAGCCGCCATACCGCCCTTGTCCCATGGCTGAATGGTAATTGTGCGACTATCCGGAGTCGCGACGGACGCCATCTGCGCTATGGGCGTGGGAGTTCCGTAATAATCGGCCTTAATTCCGTCGACAAGAGCGGTCGACGCCCGTCCGGTGCGAAGCTTCCCAAAGTCGCGATCCAGTGAGGCGACCGCCTTTTCCATTCTTTCTTCCGCGTCAAGCAAAATTGTGTCAGTGTCCATTTTATTTTTCCTCGCGCTAATTTTTATGGACGAATCGATCAGGAGACTATTGTTCCCGCGCTTTCCCCCGCGACCACTTTCGCTATGTCGCCGCCGAACATTCTGCAAACTATAAGGGGAATGCGGTTGTCGCGCACAAGAGCGAACGCCGTGGAGTCCATGACTCCCAGTCGTTTCGCGAGCGCCTCGTCGTAACTTATGCGATCGTATTTTACCGCGTCGTCGTTCTCTCGCGGATCCTTGTCATAAATCCCGTCGACCTTCGTCGCCTTGATAATGGCGTCGCATTTTAACTCCGCCCCGCGCAAGGCGGCGGCTGTGTCCGTCGTAAAATATGGATTCCCCGTGCCTCCGGCGCAGATAATCACGCGTCCCTTCTCAAGATGACGCATGGCGCGACGCCTGATGAACGGCTCGCAAATTTCTTTCATATTGATCGCGGACATCACCCTGGTCGGATAGCCTTGCTTTTCCAACCGATCCTGCACGGCGAGCGCGTTAAGGACAGTGGCCAGCATTCCCATATAATCGGCGGAAGCGCGATCCATACCCTTCGCGGAACCGGACAGCCCGCGAAAGACGTTGCCGCCTCCGATCACGAGCGCCATTTTCACGCCCATGCTCAATACGGAGCCAATCTCGGCGCAGACGGCCGCCACAGTGTCGGGATCGATGCCGGTTTGATGCCCTCCAGCCAAAGCTTCGCCGCTCAATTTCAACAGAACGCGCTTATATTTTAAAGTCATTTCTTTTTCCCGCGTCGCGCTGTCAAGGTTTTCTCGGCCAGATGCCCCGTCTGGCGGGCATGACCTAATTTGATATTCGCGATTTTGATAGCTTATTTAGAAAAACTCTCAAGAGCAGGATAACAAATTTAATAGCGGGTTCAAGTTATTTTATAAGAGTCGGTTGCTCGCGAGACTGGCTCAACGCAAATCGCGAACGCCGATTTTTTATTTGCCGCCGCGTCCCGCGTTGTCGGCGCGCAAAAAATTTAGCCGCGTCGATGCGAGTTTCCTCTTCGCGAGTTCGCGAACGCATTTTTCGCGCGAAGTCCCCGGCGCCGCGAAATTTAATCGACCCTCGCTCCTGCCTCGACGAATATGGTTCGCTGAAGCGTCGCGATTAAAAAAGGGAGAAAAACAAAAACAATGTTTGAGAACATTCGATGGCCGCTCCAAAAAAATCGCCGGAAAGTCCGCCGCGCGAGGACGCGATTTTCGCCAAACCCAGAATCAGCGCGCTCTCGACCGCGATTAGGCACAAGAGGCCCAGTCCACTGACGCCGCAAAACCATGACAGCGCGAGAATCGCCAGTCCGAACAGAGTCGAACCGCGGCGCGCCCAGGAGGAAAGATTGTCGCAAAATAGCCTTCCGAGGCCGCTTTCAGGCCATGGTTTTTGGCGCGCGGCAAGGAAGACGGGCGTCAGACGCCCCCATGCCGGAGCCATGGCAAGCAAAATGAGACTAAACGCGGAGTCATCGGATAAAGCGCGACTTAAATGNAATCCGGCTAAAATGGCGTTCCCCATTACGAGGAGCAAGAGCGACAAAGCGCCGAAGGCTCCCAAGCGGGAATCCTTCATTATTCGCCAGAAGTTCTCTCCGGTCGCGCCGGAACCAAAGGCGTCGCCGAGATCCGCCAGTCCGTCCCAATGCATCCCTCGCGAAAGAAATATCTCGAATGATGTCCAGACCCATCCGCCGCCGAGGGCGATCAAGGCTGGCGACCCGCCGGAAAAGGCGACAATGCTCGAGCAGAAAAGCCAGGCGCAAACCGAGCAAATTGTTCCGAGAAGCGCGCCCGCCGGGCCAAACCAGACTATGACCGCGGCGAACCTTTTTCCCGACGCCTCCGCCGGAGGAGCGAGAACGCTTAAAAAAGCTAGAGCGTCAAGAAAGCTCCCAAGCGCGGCTCGCGACCGGCTATACTCCGCAAATTTTTTCAAAGGCCAGGGAATAGAGATGATGAAAGAAGTCCACGTACTCCACATGCACGTCGGAAGGCGTTTTTATTCTGGCTGGCGCGAAATTCAGGATCGATTTAATGCCCGCCTCCACCACATGCCCCGCGGCTCTTTGCGCGCGTTCGGGAGGAGTCGCGATAATAGCGATCTCCGCGTCGTTTTTGGAGACAAACTCCGCGAGATTGTCGGTGCAGACCACTTCCATGCCGTGCATGATTTCGCCTATTTTAAAAGGATCGCAATCGAAAATGCCAATGATATTGAATCCTCGCGCCCGAAAATCGCCGTGATTGAGAATAGCTCTGCCCAGATTGCCGACGCCCACCAGCACCATTTTCCATTCGCGATCCACGCCCAGGGAGCGGGTAATGGCGCGAATGAGAGCCTCGACATTGTACCCCACGCCTCGAACTCCAAATTCGCCAAAATAGGCGAGATCCTTGCGCACCTGGGATCCGTTTACTCCGCAGGCCTCGGCGAGAGGATTGGACGAAACGACTTTAACCCCGTCTCGCGCCAGGGCTTCGAGAACTTGCACGTATGTCGCGAGTCTCTGAATTGTCGCCCTAGGTATATGTTTGCTCTTCATTGTAGTAAGCATATGATTCCTCTAACGCGACGGTTTACGCGAGCGCGCGAAAAGACGAATACGCGAGATTTATAAAACGGGACGATCAAGAACCCGCAAGCCTATGGCCTCCGCCAGACTATTTTCCGAAAGGTTTTCTTCTCCGGCTAAATCGGCGATAGTGCGGGCTACGCGCAAGACGCGCGTATAAGCGCGAGCGGAGAGGGATAGCCGACTCATAGCCGATTGCATAAGCGCGTGGCATGATTCTGTCAAGGCGCAATATTTTTCCAGCATGGAGCCGGAAAGCTCGGCGTTGCAACGCACAGGCGAACCGGCGAATCTGCGTCTCTGCGCTTCTCGAGCGGCCATGATCCTCCGGGACATCGCTTCGGAACTCCACTGATTGTCCTCGGGAGCGGTTGGAGCGCGCAATTCCGAGTAGGGCACCGCCGGAGCCTCCACATGAAGATCAATGCGATCGAGCAAGGGCCCCGAAAGTTTATGTCGATAATGCGCGACTTGCTCCGAGCTGCACGTACAGACATGCCCAGAATCGCCAAGATAGCCGCAGGGACACGGATTCATGGCNGCCACAAGCATGCACTTGGCCGGATAAACCACTGTGCCCGACGCGCGGGACACTGTCACGACGCCGTCTTCGAGCGGCTGGCGCAGGGCTTCCAGACTGGCCTTGGCGTATTCTGGCAATTCGTCCAGAAATAGCACGCCCCGGTGCGCCAGACTCACCTCCCCCGGTCTTGGATTGCGACCGCCGCCTATCATCGCGACATTGGATATAGTATGATGAGGCGCCCTGAACGGTCGCTCGCGCAGAACGCCGTCTTCCGGAGGCAACAGCCCCGCCACGCTATAAATACGGGTGACATCGAGCGATTCCTCAAATGAAAGCGGAGGAAGAATGCCTGGCAATCTCTGCGCGAGCATCGTTTTGCCGCTCCCCGGCGGTCCAATCAGCAATATATTATGGTTGCCCGCGGCCGCGATCTCCATCGCTCGCTTGGCGCCCATTTGTCCTTTTACTTCAGCGAAATCGGCCGCATAACGAACCCTTCCGCTCGAAGTATCATCGAAAGAGGTTTCTGGCCATGGCTCGAGGGGCGCCTCTCCCTTCAAAAAACGGACGCATTCCAGAAGCGTTTCGGGCGCGTACACCTCCAGATCGCGGACGATCGCCGCCTCTCTCGCGTTTTCGGGCGCGACGACGAGACCGCGCGCCTCTTCGTTTCGAGCAAGTATCGCGAGGGGCAACACGCCCGGAGCGGAGCGAAGGATTCCGGAAAGCGAAAGCTCGGCCGAGAAATAATAACCGCTCAAACTCTCGATATCTATGTAACCAGCCGCGGCCAGAAGCCCAAGCGCGAGAGGCAAATCGTACCCCGCTCCCGTTTTTTTGCGACCGGCGGGAGCGAGATTCACAGTAACCCGCGCCGGAGGCAGACGAAAACCGCTGGCGCGAATCGCCGCCAACACGCGATCCCGCGATTCCCGCACTTCGGCCTCGGGCAATCCAACCATATTAAAAGCGGGAAGTCCCTGTTTGGCGTAATCAACCTCGACATCGACGGCGAAAGCGTCCACGCCAGCGACGCCTCCCGACAAGAGGCGGACATTCATCCGCGTCTCCTATTCAATTTTTTTCCCGATCCTGTCCCACCGGATATCCGATAAATCGCCCCATGACCAGTAAATCCTCCAGGCCTTCGCCTTAATCGAATCCCGATCCACCAGTCCCCAGAAACGCGAATCCATGGAATTGTCCCTATTGTCCCCCATGACGAAATACTTATCGGCCGGAATAGTTACAGGCCCGTAATTGTCGCGAACAGGCTCGATGCCATCGGGATCCGTATGAATGACGTAACCTTCCCGAATGGGCTGTCCATTCCTGTAGAATTGTTTGTCCCTGATCTCGATCACGTCTCCGGGCGCTCCCACTATGCGCTTGATGTAATCGACATCGGGATCATTGGGATATGGGAAAATGACTACGTCGCCTCTTTGCGGATCGTCTCCCCTGAATAAATATTTGTCGGTAAAGGGGATCTTAATTCCATAGGCGAATTTGGTCGCCAGGAGATGATCGCCTATTTGAAGAGTCTCGAGCATCGAGCCGGATGGAATCTTGAAAGCCTGAACGATAAATGTTCGTATGAACAACGCGATCGCGAGAGCGACAATCAGCGCTTCTCCATACTCCCGCCATAGCGGCTTGTCTTTTCGTTTCTTCTTGTCGGCCATTTTACGCAATCTTTTTTATAAATATTGAATAGATAAAGGCTAAACGCGCTCCGCCCGCGGATTTATCGGGTCGCGGGCTCGGAGCTTCGCAAAATCGGCTCGCCGAGCTTCAACTTTCGGGCGATGTCCAGAATTTCCCTGACCCTCTCCTCGTCGCCTCGCGACATGATAAGCACTATATAAAATTTATTTTTTTTCTCAAGCCGGGTGCGCAGACCATAGCCTTCAAGCTTTTGCCTGAGGTTGTCGGCGGATGTTTCATCCCTGAAAGCTCCCGCCTGAAATACATAATCCCGCATGACCCGAGGTTCTTTTTTTTCAACCGGAGACTCCGCGGCTTCCGCCGGTTTCGTTTCCGCGCCATTCGCCCCCGCGTCGTCGACTTTTCCGGGAGCTTCTTCCGCCCCCGACTCCTTTCCCGGTTTCGGCGCAGGCTCGATTTCCGATTTCGGAGCCTTCTCTGGCTTGCGCGCGGGCTCGCCGCGCAATACCCGCGCGAACTCCAAATCCTCCGCCGCGATTATCTCGTTAATTTTCGCGCTTTCCTCCGAAGGCGGTTCAACCTTTTCGAGCGCGCTCCGAGCGGGAAGACGCGATTCGCCTCCCAAATGGCGACCGCTCATCACTCCGCCTATATAAGCCATCGCCATGGCCACAATCGCGAGGAAACAAAGCGTGATAAGGGAGGAAAGGGAAACGCTCGTCAGCCACCTCTTCCTCCCCTCCTGTCCGGATTTTCTAAAATCTTCGGTCAAATCTTAATTTCCAGCCAAGAGTTTGCTAATTTCCTCGTGCAATATGCGGGAGACTGCGGAGGCCGCCGCTTTTTGAATCTGCGTATTAAAATTTGGCTCCAGTTCGTCCAGTCTCTTTTCGATGGAATCCATGCGCGCGCCAAGACTCTTTTCCATTTTCTTAAGCCGCGAAAGACTCTTTTCGAGACCGCTATCCTTTTCGCTCAATCTCGCGGAAATCGCGTCTTCGACCTTCTTTTCAAACAAATCGAAGCGCGCCGTCGCCTTTTGCTCCGCGTCCGCGAACTGGGTGTCAATCGCCGCGGATTGATCCTTTCCGGCCAGCGCCGCGATATCTCCGATCTGTTTCTCAAGACTATCAATTCGCGCCGAGACTTCCTGATCGCTCGCCGCGAGCAAGCCCTTCAGCTCCGCGGACTGATCCTTTCCGGCCAGCGCCGCAAAATCTCCGATCTGTTTCTCAAGACTGTCAATTCGCGCCGAGACTTCCTGTTCGGTCGCCGCGAGCAATCCCTTCAGCTCCGCGGACTGATCCTTTCCGGCCAGCGCCGCGATATCTCCGATCTGTTTCT
>JAAUYY010000071.1 GCA_014804865.1 Desulfovibrio sp. | reverse complement strand
AAGCTGCTGCTCGGCGTTATGCTGATATCGATTGCCGCCAGCATTACGGTATTCATCAAAGAGGCGCTGGATACGCGCGACCCGGAATCGGCGCTGCCGATCATCACGGTACAGTACGGCGACGAGATCTTCGCGCAGGATAAGGAGATTTTCAGGCGTTCCCCGGGCGTTAAAACTCCCAGATTAACCGTCGCCAGACCAAGCGACGATTTTTGAACCATAATCGCCAAGCTCCCGGATGTTATGGCTTCTTCGTAAACCCGTTCGGCATCGAGAGTCGATACGACGCGTCCGCGAGCGTTTTTCCCAGCGATTGTCGCGGAGAGACCGGAGATGATCGAATAGGACGCGATAGGAAAAGTATAGATAACTTCGAGTTCCGTATGCGAATCGTTGCGCCATGTTTGCGTCATTGTCCACGATGAGGAGTAAAGTCCAATAAAACCTTTAATGTTTAGCGATTTGAAGGAAATCGCGGGATTAGCGATATAACCCTGGGCGGGCGGCGCTTTTTGTGGACAAATGGCTTTAATAATATCAAAATGGGACGCGGGGTTATTCCAGATATTCGCTCCCATGGTTCCTCCCGCGATTAGGGCGCGGTTCAACCTCGCGCCGGAGCTTGGAGGAAAAAGGCGAGGGAATGGATCATAGAACATATATACTCCAGAATATAAAATTTAATTTCGAGTCGAAGATCGCGAGAATAGCTGTCTTCGCTTTATAGCGCGTCGAGATTGAAAATCCCCAACGCGCTATGGCGGTTTTGCTCCGCAAAGACGCCCGCGAAATTACCGCAAGGCGAATTTACTTCGCCGTAGGGGTAATTTCTAGCGCAATTTGCTACAGGTTATTAAGCGGAACGCATTGTTAAGGACTTAAACGCTCCTAATGTTTCGCTTGACATTACCGTGTAAAGGCGACGCGAGAACGTTTTTGAAAAATATACGGAAGCCTTTTTCCATAATTCGGAAATAATCGAGATTTGAATATATTAAAATATATTTTTGTTAAATACGATAACAAATCTCGCCGCGGGGCGACACGAGGGTTCGCATGGCATCTAAAATGGACGAAAGCACGCCGGGGGTTAAAGTATTGCGAATTTTTCGCAGATTGCTCGTGGATCGGGGAAAACATTATCAAGCGGAACTCGCCAAGGAATTTAATTGCTCGCCGCAGACGATCATCAGGGTGATGCTGGACATTGAGAATGTAATCGGCGTTAATCTTGAAACTGGGCTCGACAATAGAAAAAGGTGGTATAGATTAAAGGGCAAACTGGGAATGAACGTAGGCAAGGATAGCGAGGAGGTGCGGTATCTGTCGATCTGCCGCGATATAGCGGCGCCAACAATGTCCCGGGATTCCCTGTCGCGGATGGACGACGCCATATTTCAGATCTCCTTGCAATTTTCCGAAGAAGCGGGCGCGCCCGGGAAAGTTCCGCAAATCAGATTTTTTAGCAAGGGGATGGTCGATTATCGCCCCTATATGGGAATAATCGAAAAGATTTCCCAGGCGATAGATCGGCGGAGGGTTTGCGAAATAGAATACAAAGCGGCGGGATCAAAGCTGGTAAAAAAATACTTTTTCGCTCCGTCTTCCTTTTTGAGTATGTCGCAAACTTTATACGTCGCGGGAGCCATACTGGAAGACAACAAGGTAGATGTGCGCCATTATTGCACGCTGCCCGCGCAGAGGATAAAAAGTTGCGTCATCACGGAGCGAAGACATAACGCGGAGTTTCCCGAAATAGATTCGGATAGTTTCGGTTTGCCCTGGCATGAGCCAAAATGGTACAGGATTGTCTTTCGCGCTGGACGCGCGGCGGATTATGTCGCGGAAAGAATTTGGTCCGGAAAGCAAAAAATTGATTATAAGCCGAACGGCGATCTATCGCTCGAGCTTTTAACGACGAGCGAGCCGGAACTTGACTCCTGGGTAAGAAGTTTTGGCGACGAAGTTCTCGAATACGGGGAAATCGTCGAAGAAAAAGCGGAAGAAGACGCTTGATGAGGTTAAATAATTTTTTGCGGTAAAAAATCCTTGACGCGATAAAAGATATGGCTTAAAAGTATCCATACGAAACAGGAGCGTAGCTCAGGTGGCTAGAGCGCTTCCTTGACACGGAAGAGGTCAGCAGTTCAAGTCTGCTCGTTCCTACCACGGAAATTAAAGGGGTTTACCCCAAAAAATAATGTTGCGTTTTTCTGGCATTTTATGGGGAGCTTGTCTCCCCATTTTTATTTTTACGCGAACAGTCGCGAACGACGCTGGAAAAATAGTTAAGCGAAACTTTTTAAGGATTAAATATGACAGCGGAGAATGGCGCGCGTTCTTACGGCGATATTTTCAAAGAAAATCTCTCCGGGAAAAAATTTAACGCCGTTATAGCGGCGAGCGCGAAGATCGACGGAGAACGCGTCAATAAGGATTTATCAGAACCAGTCGCGGACGGCGCGGAGGATATCGAGCCAATTTACGCCGATTCGCCCGAAGGCGAGGAGATATTGCGTCATTCAACGGCGCACGTCATGGCGGCCGCCGTAAAGCGCCTCTTTCCCGAAGCTAAAATCGCTATCGGCCCAGCGATAAATAAAGGCTTTTATTACGATTTTGACGTAAGCAAGGCCTTCGCTCCGGAAGATTTGGAAAAAATAGAAAAAGAAATGGCGAAAATCGCCGCGGAGAAGATTCCATTCGCGCATAAAACATTAAGCCGCGAGGAAGCTGTAAATTATTTTCGAGACAAGGGAGAAATTTACAAGGTCGAACTCGCCGAGCAACTCCCTTCGGGAGAAGCCGGGATCTACTCATGCGGCGAATTTACGGATCTATGCAAGGGGCCGCACGTTCCGCACACGGGCTTCGCGACAAATTTCAAGCTTTTGTCCCTGGCCGGGGCCTATTGGCGGGGCGACGAAAAAAACAAAATGCTTTCGCGCGTGTACGGTACGGCCTTCGCGGATAAAAAGTCGCTTGACGAGCATTTGCGCAATCTGGAAGAGGCGAAAAAAAGGGATCATCGCAAGCTTGGAAAGGAGTTGCAACTTTTCGATTTCGAAGAGCGCGTCGCGCCGGGTATGGTGTTCTGGATGCCCAAGGGGATGCTCGTCCGGACGATATTGGAGGACTTCTGGCGCAAGGAACATTTGCGTCGCGGTTACGAGCTTGTGCAAGGGCCTCAATTATTGAGAGTCGAGGCGTGGAAAAAGTCCGGCCATTACGATCATTATAAAAATAATATGTATTTCACGGAAATAGACAAGGATCCGTATGGCATTAAGCCAATGAATTGCGTCGGCCATATGCTGATTTACGGGCATGATCTGCATAGTTACCGCGATCTGCCAAAGAGGTTCTTCGAGCTTGGGGTTGTCCACAGGCACGAAAAGAGCGGTGTGTTGCACGGGCTTATGCGGGTCAGGCAATTTACTCAGGATGACGCGCATATAATATGCGCTCTCGAGGATTTGAAGAGCGAAATTTTAAATGTAATAGATTTAGTTAATTCTTTGATGAATCTGTTTGATTTTAAATATAAAATTTATATTTCCACGCGTCCCGAGGACAGCATAGGCACAGACGAAGCGTGGGAGGCGGCTACGTCCGCGCTCATTAAGGCTGTCGAGGGAGCCGGATTGCCATATGAGATAAACGAGGGAGACGGCGCTTTTTACGGCCCAAAAATAGACGTTAAATTGCTCGATTCCCTGGAGAGAGAGTGGCAGTGTTCAACAATACAGGTCGATTTCACATTGCCCGAAAGATTTGATCTGACATATGTCGCGAAAGACGGCGAGAAACGCAGACCGGTGATGGTGCATAGAGCGATAATGGGATCTGTAGAAAGATTCATCGGAATTTTGCTTGAGCATTACGCCGGAGCCTTGCCCACCTGGCTCGCTCCGGAACAGGCGAGAATATTGACCGTCACCTCGGGGGCGGACGAAGCGGCGAAAAAAGCCGAGGCTGAACTTCGCAAGCTAGGTATCAGGGTTAACGCCGATCTTCGCAATGAAAAGCTGGGGTTTAAGGTGAGAGAGGCAAGAATGGCGAAAACGCCGTATTGCCTGATAATCGGCGAAAAGGAAGCGGCGACGGGCGTCGTGTCCGTCCGTCCGCGAGTCGGAGACGATTTGGGCCAGAAAACACTGGCGGAGGCAGCGGAGCTGATTCGCCGGGACGCGGAAGAGCCCTTTAAAAAAGGAGGAATGAGCTATAGCTTCGCCTAACGTAAAACCTCGGAGGGATACGCCCGCCGACGGCGTGAGAAGAAACGAGTCGATTCGGGCCCGGGAAGTGCGAGTTATCGGAGCCGAAGGCGATCAACTGGGAATTTTGCCCNTAAGCGAGGCTTTGGCAATCGCTCGCGAAGCGGGCCTTGATCTTGTGGAAGTCGCNGCCGCGTCGGATCCGCCTGTATGCCGGATTATGGATTACGGCAAATACAAATACGAGCAACAAAAGAAAAAAGCGGACGCGAAAAAACGCCAAAGCGTAGTGCAGATCAAGGAAATCAAGGTGCGTCCCAAAACCGACGATCACGATTACGAGACAAAATTAAGGCATATCCGGCGTTTTCTCGAAGACGGAGATCGGTGCAAGGTCACGGTATTTTTCCGAGGCCGAGAAATCGTGCATAAAGACAGGGGAGTGGCGATTCTCGACCGAATGATCCAGGATTTATCGGACGTCGCCAAACTGGAGCAGGAGCCCAAGTCGGAAGGACGCACAGTGCAGATGCTTCTTGTGCCAAAAAAATAATTTCTTGAGTTTGGAAAATTTTTTTGGCAAGCTCTCTTTTCATTTGAGGTTTGGCGGAAANGATAGCCTCCCTCTCGTCATCGACCAACGAAGAAAAAAATAATTTATAGGAGAAAAAATGCCAAAGATAAAAACAAGGCGATCGGCCGCTAAAAGATTCGTTAAGACAGGCTCGGGCAAATTCAAGCGCCGCAGGCAGAATTTAAGGCATATTTTGACTAAAAAGTCGGCTGGCAGAAAAATGCGTCTTGGACAGGCTACCCTTGTCGATAAGACAAATGAAAAAGCTGTTCGGAGAATGTTGCCGAACGGTTAAATTCGTTTAGCGGCAATACAGTAATTTCGCGTCGATGGCGATACGCGAAAAAGTTATAAATTCGCGTTTCTGTCGTCGATTTCGCGCGTTAATATCGTCCGTTACGATGGGCGAAGATATGTAAATCAGAGCGTAATTCCGGCGGGCTAACCTCCGCCTCGACCGGAAAAAGGAGGTATCGCGATGCGCGTCAAGAGAGGAATAACCACGCATAGGCGTCATAAAAAATATATTGATTTAGCGAAAGGTTACAGGGGCGCCAGACATAAATTATATCGCACGGCGAGAGAGGCGGTCGAAAGAGCATGGTCAAATATGTTCGTCGGTCGCAAGCAAAGAAAGAGAGATATGCGCGAATTATGGATTATGCGCATTAACGCCGGCGTTCGCGAGNATGGTCTTTCATATAGCAAATTTATTCACGGGCTTAATTTGGCCGGGATAGAGCTTAATAGAAAAGTTTTATCGAATATGGCCATCGACAAGAAAGAAGATTTCGCCGCGATAGTCGAAGCCGCGAAAAAGGCGCTAGCGGCCGCCGCGAAATAATACAAAGCGAAAGTANGATACAGGCGACGCTCCCGGCGCGATTGCGCGGGAACGCGCTAGTCNCCAATAAATAATTAAAAGCGCGGAGAACTCTCCGCGCTTTTAATTAATCGAAGCTTTTTACATAAGCGAAGCGTCATATAATAATTTAACTCATTATAGCAAATAGCGCTTGAAATCGCCCTTTAACAACCAGGCAAACCCGCCGCGGGTAATTTAGCGGGCGTCTTTGCCAGGCAAACCCGCCGTAGAGCGTCGAAGATTTTCAATCGCAACGCGCTATAGCCCATATCAACAAACGACAATTCTCATAATTTTTCTCGCAAACATAGGAACGGCCAATATGGACTCGCGGAGCTTTTAAATTCCACAATCCTTGATCAAGCCGCGAAAACGGTTAGTTCATTAAAAAGTCCCCGCCGCTATCCGGCGTTTTGGCATAATTTTCCGTTTAACGCTGGAAGCGCGTCTATAAATATCGGCGGAACAACTTAGTTTTCTCTTCCGCTTCAGATCCCAACGTTCCCCTAAATTCGAAATTTTTCCTGAATAAAAATCTCCTTTTTCCAGAGACCAGGCCGTATATTGGAACTTTCTCAAGCGCTCGCTTCGCCTTATCTACGCGTCGCTTGCGCTTTTGGGCCAAATTTGTAGAATAGTCATCATTTCTGTGGCATTAATGGGAACGCCGCGATGAGCGCGCCCAGGAGAATGGGGTGAGCAAGTTTTTTGTTCTGGAAGGAGACAATGGCTCCGGCAAATCCACCGC
>JAAUYY010000070.1 GCA_014804865.1 Desulfovibrio sp. | reverse complement strand
TTTCAAAAAAAGCTTCACAAGCCTCCTTCTACCTATATCCCATAAAATCCCCCCAAATAGAAAATCACGGGATTGCCTGCCGGACTAAACTCCCGTGACGCCTCTGCATTTTCTTCCATAGTTCCTTGAATTTCAAGGAACTCTATATATCGCTTTCTGGCGGAGAAAGAGGGATTCGAACCCCCGGATGACTTACGCCATCAACGGTTTTCAAGACCGTCGCAATTAACCGCTCTGCCATTTCTCCTTACCGTCTTTCTATTCCAGATCTCATCCTTTTTTTTTTTTTTTTTATGCCAAACCCGTAAAAAAGGGCAATAGTGATAGGGCGGGGTATGGGTAAAGTTTGCTATACATAAAGCCCGTCTTGGCTTCTACGTTTCTCCTTCGGCTTTCATTTCCCCTTTGCCCGTCTCGCGTCGCTTGTCGCCAGATTCGCTCTCCGTATCCGGTCTCAATTTAGCCGTTTTGCGGGACGAACATGCGGCGAAAAGCGCCTTGTCGCGGAGCGATCATGTCGCGCCTGAGCGCTAATCAGCCGCTCATAAACGCCTTTTTTACGGAGGTCTTATGCCGGAAATTTTCGAGGGTTTCATTGTCTTATCTATCGCGGGAGTCGCTCTCGTCGTTTTCTCCGAAGTCTGTCTCTGCTTTTTCAGTCTTCGCCAAAGGCTCAAAAAGCGGCGTCAAAAACCGCAAATCCGCTTTCTCGACGACTAGTCCATACGCGGCACGGAGAAAGCGCTGAGGGAGCGATGGAAGAGGGCGCGGAGCGGAAAGCAAGCCCGAGCGGGAAATAGGCTGGAGGGTATCGCGAGGGAAATTGGCTAGCGGACGAACGAGCTCAGGGCGATAGCGAGAGCGATAGGCAAGAGGATCCCGCGAAGGCAATAAGCGAGCGCGGCAATAGCGAGAGGGCGCGGAGCAATACGGAAGCAGGCTCGCGCGAGCGATACAGGCGGAGCAGTACAAAAGGGCGCGAGGTAATACGGGATAGGGCCCGCGCGGGAATTGCGAAGGCGATCGGGAAAAAGGAATCGGCCAGCCCGCTCGCGAGAAGCAATAAAAGCGGGATCGCGCGAGCAATTCATGAGAGAGCGGGAACCCGTAGCTAGACCGCTCAGGACGAAGAAAAAGCGCGGAGCGGAAAGCAAGCTCGCCCGCCCGCGCAATTCCCGAGGGGAAAGGGATTCGCGAAGGCGATTGGCGAGTGGATCCCGCGAGGGCAAAGGGCGAGAGGACGAACGAGGCCAGGGCGATAGGGCGAGCAATAATGAGAGCGGACAAGGGCGATTTAGGCGGAGCAATTCCAAAGGGCCGGGGCGATACGGGAGAGGGGGAAGCCGATAGCGAGGGCTATTGCTCCGCGCGAGCAATAACGGGAGCGACGGCGATAGCGCGGGCGATAGCCAGGGCGATAGCTAGAGCGCTCCACGTGGAGCGATAGGCGAGAGGACGAGCGAGAGCATGGCGATAGCGAGGGCGTCCGCGAACAGGGCGCGACTTTAAATTTCGCGGGCGATACGGGCGGGCGAGTGGGGATCCCGATAACCGACCCAATAAGGCGAATTTCAAATCAAACTTTCAACATGACAGGAGAGGATCATGGACGCCAACAAGTTTGAAAATTTCGGATCTCGCATGGAAGACGCTATCGCGGAGTTATTCGATGGCGGCGTTTGCGACGAGGAAACATTAGGGGACGAGCGTCCCTCTAAAGGCGCGGATCCGCGAGGCTTAGCGGACAATGCCTCCCACATGGACGCCGACTGCCTGGCGGCAAATGCCCATGCCAGGAACGCGACCGCCTTCTCGAGAAATTCCTACATGAACTCGCCCGACTTCGCGGCCAATTCGTCCGACCGCGGCGCGGTCGGCATGCCGGAAAATATCGACATGAACGCGACCGTCTTCCCGGAAAATCCCGACCGCGGCGCGAGCGTCCTCGCGGCCAATCTCTGCGAGAACGAAGGTCGGCGCGAGCTCTTCGCCAAAATAGAAGCCGAAATTCGCGAAAAATTTGCGAGGCTGGAGCCGAAGCCCTTTCCGAAGACGCGTCGCCTCTCGCGGACGACAAGCCGCGACGCGGAACCCGTATCGGCAAGCGAAACGGCGATCAATTTATACGCCGCGACTATGGAAGCCAATCGCCCCTTGCGCCAGGACGAGGAAGACACCTTGCGCGATTTCTGGGGCGCCCTCTATCCCGCGGACGAACCAGCCGCGGAGCTTCCCGCTAGCCGCCGAGCCGATATGGAATGTCCCGATTTCCTTTCAGGCGATCGCCTGGAACCCGCGAAGACTGACCTGGAGGAGCTTCCCGACGGCTTTTACGGCATGGACGACTGGGATTCCTATGACGACGAGCGGAAGAGGGACATCGCGGACACCCTCAAGGATTTTTACGGCCCGCTCTACTAGAGCTAACAAGTCTTCGCCAAAGCCCGGGGCGGGACTGGGATTTGGAGCGCGGCGATAGGGAGCGAGGGGATTTGGGAGGAGGAGTTCGGGCTCGATAGAGTTTCAGGGACGAGGGGCTGGCGGGATTTGCGCTCCGTCCCGAACCGCGACAAGCGGGTCGGGCGGAAAATGCGGAAATCATGCCAGCCCCCTCGGGCGGTCGGAGCGCGAGCGCGGAGACCGCCTCCCGCCGACCCAACGCGAGGGCAAACCGGCGCGGCTCGGGAGAGGAAGCGCGGCGAGAAGACCGCGAAAACACGGGCGGCTCGGGAAAAGTTTGCCTGGACGAAGTTCCGCGCCAACGCGAGGGCGAGTCCGCGCCAAAATCAGGAAAAGCCGGAGGGCTAGGGCGGAGCCGCGAACAATTCCGCGCAGCGAGGGCGAGCCTCCGGGCGGCTCGCGAAAAAAGCGCATCGAACAAGAAACCGCGATTTGGCGAAACTTGAACTGCAAGGGAGGACATATGAGCGTCAATCTGGCCGAGGCGTTCGCCAGGCCCCAATCTGAAAAATGGAAGAGGCTCGATCGGCTCGCCCGCGAATGGGGCGTTCGCGAGGGCGACGCGGCTATTTGCGCCGTAGTTTTCGACCTGGGCGGCTTGCGCGCGGGCGTCTATCTGGCCGGGCGCGGCGAACTTGAAGCCAGGCGCGCTGGCGAGCTTTGCGCCCTCTGTTGCGGCGACTTCATGACGCCCTTTCTAAAGGAAGGGATCGACGAGTTTCTCGCGGGCTTTTCCCGCGTCGGCTTCGGGCGCGAGTTCGGCCATTACCTTCGCGAAATTTCGGATAAAAACGACGGACATTTTAAATAGCCCAGACGAAATTTAGCCCAATTCAGGAAGACATTGAGGAGCCATTCAAGGGAAATTCGTATGGAACCCTTGAAGGGAGCGGACAAAGCGACACAGGATAAAAAAAGCCGGAGTAATAAACGAAGGACAAATAAAAGGACGGACAAAGCGACGCGCGATAAATAAAGCGGCGTTCATTGAAAATAAACCAGCGAAATTTAGCGCGCTACAGGAGGACATTATGGGATCATTCAGGCAATTTGGATTGAACAGGGAGCGAACCCGCGAGGAGATGGACAAGGCTTTCAAAAAATTGGCCGCGCTCGCCGACTCGACTTGCTGGAGACACGAAGAGAGCGAGGAGGAAAAGTCGCGCCGGGTCTCCGAGGCCTTCCGCCTGGCCAGCGAAATTCTCAGGAAAACTTACGACCGCGAAGACATTTTATATATGGCCGCGTCCTTGTCGAAGAGAGGCGAAGATAAAGCCGCGCGGGAAACCACTTCAATTCTTGGCATGAAAGGAACGTTCGACGAGGCGGAAGTCGCCGCGATCCTGGCCGAATTTTGCATGAAGGCGGCCAGGGCTTTTAACGACATCGAAACCTTCCGAGGCATTATCCACGCGTTCAGCCAGACTCCCTTCGGACAGCTGACCTATAAAGTCGCCTACATTAATCAGTCCAGGGCTTACCTTGAGGAATTACTGGAGACGGACAAGACCGCGGCGAACGGCGAGAACCTGACCGCGCATGAAAAGCCGGAAGCGAAGGGAGCGGATCTGATTGTAAAAGAAAAGCCTGAGGCGTTCCGCCAATTCGCGGATCTGCTCGCCAAAAATAAGCCGGAAGCGACCGGCGAGTATTCAACCGCGAGTGAAAAGCCCAAGGCTAACGTCACGGATTCAAGCGCGATGGAAAAGTCCGAGGCGACCGGCGAGTATTCAACCGAAGAAATAAAGCCTGAGGCGCGCGGAAAATTCGCGGACAAAACCTCCACAGAAAAGCCTGAGGCGACCGCCGAGAAAGAGAGGGACGCCGCTTGGGCGGAAAGCGGGTCGACCGAAAATTCGCGGCCAGGCGCGAAACCAATGAATGAGGCCAGATCCGACCCGCGAATATCTCCCGAAAATCTCCAGCCAGGCGACCAGGCGCGTATCAGTTCGGGAAGAGCCGCCGACGGATCCGACAATCAGGATCTGCCCCACTGGGCGAGAACCCTGTTCAATTTGGGAGCCGCGGGCGCGGGACGCGCGTCCGCTTCGCCCGAGGCGCGAGGCGAACACAGTTTCTCAATGAAACCGGAAGCGGTCGGGAAGATCAGGTCGGAATTGCGCGACGGAGCCCGGGAAGGCGCGATCCCGCAAGGAGACAGTCATTGCTCGGCAGGCGCTCCCGGCGACGGCCAGCGCTCTGGAATAGATCTCTCCGAAAGTCGCCGCTCGGAAGGCGATTGCGGCGACGACGCTTGCCCCGGAGACGCTTCCGACTGAGCGCGCGCAAGGCCCGCGCGGGAAGCGAAACAGAAAATTAAACCCCATGGGAAAACTCGCCATGAACGACAACTCGCCGCGGGCCAATGCCGCCCGCTCCGGCCCAGGCGACGCCGATTCCGATTTTATCGGATCCGTCCAGCTCGCCCGCGAGCTCGGCGTCTGCCAGCATTCCGTGATCAGAAATCTCCGCGACTGGGCCTGTCCCGAAAGGCGGGGAAAGAGCGGCGCCTTCCTGTTTTCCCGCTCCCGGGTCGCCCGCGAAATACGGGCTCGCGGCCTTTTGGAAGTCCTCGACGACTATTACACCGCGCCGGAGTTCGCGAGAGAGCTGGGCATCGCCGACGGTCTCTTCTCCTATCGCAAAAAGAGGGGCGAGATTCCTCCGCCCGTAATCTTCTTCGGGCGAACCCGCTGGCCGGGACGCGTCGTTCGCGAATTTCTGAAGAACGCTCCGGCCGGTCTCTCGCGAGCCAGGGACAAACGGACGCGAGCCCGCGCCGGACTTTTGAGCGTCGACGAGCTGGCCGCCTATCTTTCCGCGACCCGCGATCGCGTGGAAAAGCTCATGAAGGAAGGTCAAATCGAGGCCGACGGCCTGTTCGGGCGCGAGTATTATTTCAAACGAGCCCGCGTCGACTTGTGCCTGAAACGCCTGGGACTTTGGGAAGTCGCCAGGGATTTCTTTGACACGCGCGACATGACCTTTCTTCTGAAAACAAACATGGATCGCCTTCGCCGACTTATCCGCGAAGGAAATGTCCCGGCGCCACTGAATTTCTTTGGCAAAAAACGCTGGCCGCGCTCCCAAATCCGCGAGTTCCTGGCCAATAAGTCGGCCGCGCGAAATTTAAAATAGCCGTCCGGCCGGAGGAAGCATGCCCGACGAATACGGAAAAATCTGCGAATACTGCGGCGAAGAGTTCAAAACGCCCCATAAGCTCGCCCGCTATTGCTCGCGAAATTGCGCCGAAAATGGCTGGCGTCGCGAGCTCGGGGGTCGCTGTCTCATCTGCGGTCGTCCCGTTCGCCTCTTCTATCGCCGTTTCTATTGTTCCGACGCCTGCTGGCAACGCGGTCTTTTTCTGAGCGCCGCCGAAACCAGAAGAGCGCGTCTAATCTGGAGACAAATCAACAAGAATTTTTTACAAGGAGAGAAAAATGGCTAAATCCGCCTGGCGCAAAATCTATGTCTCTTTCTGGAACGACGAGTTCGCCCGCGAACTCTCGCCGCTCGCGAAACTGATCTTCCTGGGTATCCTTACCCATCCGCTGGTCAACGCCTTGGGAGCCATCCGCCAGTCGCCCCAGGGGCTGGCCTTCGACCTGGGCGTTCCCTTTGATCGCAAATTCAGAAAAGCCTTCGCCGAACTCTCGCCCGCCGTCGTCTCCGATCCCCGGCATCCGCTTATTTGGGCCCGCAATTTCCTCAAATACAACCCGCCGGACAACTCCAACATTGTAAAAGGCTGGCTCCCCATGTTCCTCCAGTTGCCCGAATGCGAAACCCGCCGCGAAATCCTCCGCGCGGCCGACGAAGCCGCCCTCTCCCGCGGAGCCGAAATAGCCCAGGCCTTCGAAGAAGCTTTCGCCGACTTTCCGGAGATCCGCCCGAGCCTCGCTCGCGACAAGCCCAATGACCCGCCCGCGGGCGAAGTCGAAGACTC
>JAAUYY010000069.1 GCA_014804865.1 Desulfovibrio sp. | reverse complement strand
TAACGCCCAGGGATTTCACGAGATGGCAAGGATCGTGATAGGTTACTTTTTTAGCGTCCCGTTTCGGCGCGACGCCCTTTACGCCGAGTACGTCGACGAGAAACACGTTTATATCCATAGTTTTGCGCGAGATTTCCTCGGCGAGGCGTTGATCTTCCGGCGACAGACGCTCGGCGTATTCCGGCCAGAGTTCCTTCAGGGTCGACGTGCAAGAGGCGCAAGGCGTTACGATATAGTCAAAGTCCGCGTTTCTATAGATGTTCAGATTTGCCTTAAGNTCTTTCAGCATACCTTTAACATCGCCGGAGCAGATCGCGGGAATGCCGCAACAGGCGATCTTCGTAGGCATGAAAACCGCCACGTCATGATGTTTTAAAGCCTTGAGACAGGCCTCGGACATTTCGACATACATTTTATCGCCGAGGCAACCGGGGAAAAAGGCGACCTTGAGTCCATTTTCCTTGCGCGGCTCGTCCATAGGCCCATGAATGGCGTGCAGAGGCTTTTTGGCGAGAGGCCGGATATGACGATCGCCTAAAAGGTAGTTGAACATTGGGGCGCAGACAGTCTTTTGAACGTCCTCGTTCTTGCGGAAAAGCAGGCCCTGAGCGGGCGCTCCCAGGCGCATGGAGAAATTGAAAAGACCNGGATTNGCGAGGAGAACTCCGAAAATAAGTTTTTTTATGGGACTNAAGCCGAGGTAATTGTAAACTACTTCCCGCGCTTCGCGGAAGATCGGCATGATCTCGACGCCCGGNGGACAGGCNGCCTGACAGGAAGANCAGAGCAGACAACGACCGAGCTTGTCGGCGAGAGCCTGAGGATCNTCGAGGAGCATATGGGCNAGGTTGTTGATAAGGGCGAGTTTGCCTCGAGCGACGTCGGCTTCTTCGCCGGTCGCGCCGAACATGGGACAAACCGCCTTGCACATACCGCAACGCATGCACGCNGTTATTTTGTCATCCAGCGCCATAAGACGCTGGGCGAGGGCTTGCAAATTATTCATATTAGCTGATCTCCACCATCTTTGTGGGATTTAGCAAATGCTTGGGATCGAGAGCGTTCCGCAAGCGGCGCGAATATTCGATTGTGCCCGCGGAGGTCTCCTTCTGCAGCCATTTGGATTTNGCTGTGCCTATGCCATGTTCGCCGGACAAGGTGCCCTGAAGNTTGATAGCCACATCGAACATTTCGTCGACGGCGTTTTCGACGCGATGGAATTCGTCCTTGTCGCGAATGTCGCACAAGAAGGTCGGATGAAGATTGCCGTCGCCGGCGTGACCAAACGTGCCCACCTGTACGTTGTTCTTCGCGGCTATTTCGTTTACGGCCTTAAGCATGGCCGGAATCTGGGAGCGGGGCACAGTGGCGTCTTCGAGCACTGTAGTTGGCCTGGCGCGGGCNAGAACAGGCAGAGCCTGCCGACGCGCTTCCCAGAGTTTTGCCTTTTCANCNGCGTCTTGTGGCACATGCACTGCCGTCGCCTTGTTGGCCTTCAATACTTTTTCCACGGCCGCCGCTTCGTCGGCGACNTGGGCNGGGTGTCCGTCGACTTCGATGAGCAGGATGGCGCCCGCGTCCCGGGGCAAACCGGCGTGCGTAAAATCATCGACGCGAACGATTGTGTTGTTGTCCAGAAATTCAAGAGTGCAGGGCAAAATATGCGCCGCGATAATTCCGGCCACGGCGTCGGCCGCGTCTTGCATATCGGCGAAAACAGCCATCAGGGCGCGAGTCGCCTGNGGCGGAGGAACGAGCTTCATGACAGCCTGGGAGATTACGCCCAGAGTGCCCTCGGACTGAATCATGAGACCGCAAAGATTATATCCAGTAACGCATTTTACGGTTCGCGAGCCGGATTTAACAATCGCGCCCGTCGAGTCGTAAAACTCGATGCCCATTAAATAATCTTTTGTTACTCCGTATTTCAATCCGCGCAGACCGCCGGCGTTTTCGGCGATATTGCCGCCAATGGTCGAGACCGATTGCGAACCCGGGTCGGGAGGGTAGAAGAGCCCTTTCGCGGCCACAGCCTCGGCGAACTTCTGGGTAATGACTCCCGGCTCCACTACCGCGTAGAGATCGTTGACGTTAATTTCAAGAATGCGATTCAATTTTTCCGTGCAGATAACCACGCTGTCCGTAGAATCCGGGATTGTGCCGCCGGATAGATTCGTTCCCGCGCCCCGTATGGTCATGGGAATACCGGCTTCGTAAAATTTCTTTACGCATTCGCCCATTTTTTCGGTNGTCGGCGGAAATATAACCATCGCCGGAGTGACCGAAGGCAGAACGGCGGAATCATAGGCGTAGGTCTGGCGATCCGCTTCGTCTGTCTTGACGTTCTCCTTCCCCAGCAATTCTTCCATATCCTTGATCATTCCCTGGCTAATCATGCGCGCTCCTTATAGTAGGGAGGTTGTAGGTAAAATAAAACGCGATTCCGCTCCCTGCAGCGAGCTTCGCGTCGATTTTCGATTGTCTTTTTACTTTAAACACATATTACAGATATTGCAATAATTTCAAGACAGTTTCCAGATTTTTGACGCGGTTCGATGACCGGAGCGAAATATTATTTCTTGACATTCCAAACTCTTGTCCAGAATATAAAAAATTCTTTAAAATAACCCGGAAATCCGACGGGATTTCCGCAGAATCGATGAGGCGAGTATGCAAAAACATATTGGGACGCCGGATAGCGCCGGCTTTTTTGGAGCCTTCGGAGGACAGTTTGTGCCGGAACCGATAAAAAAAAGGCTTGACGAAGTGTCGGACGCCTTCCAGAAGGCTATTGACGATCGAGTGTTCCTTACCGAACTTGAGTATATGTTGAAACATTTCGCGGGCAGACCTTCGCCGATTTTTTACTGCTCGAATCTCTCAAAAAAATTAAAGGGAGCGCAAATCTGGTTAAAAAGGGAAGATTTAAATCACCTGGGCGCGCATAAGATAAACAACACGCTTGGTCAATGTTTGCTCGCGAAGCGCATGAGAATGAAGAAAGTCTGCGCCGAGACTGGCGCCGGTCAACACGGAGTCGCGACCGCCGCTAGCGCCGCGCTTTTTGGCCTTGAATGCGACATTTACATGGGCGAAGTCGATATGGACAGGCAGAAACTAAACGTAACGCGAATGGAGATGCTGGGCGCGAAGGTCGTCGCGGCGAAAAGCGGGCAAAAGACCCTGAAGGAAGCGGTCGACGAAGCGCTCGACGCCTGGGTCAAGGATCCCGAGATGTTTTATGTTCTGGGCTCCGCCGTTGGCCCGCATCCGTATCCTTCTATGGTAAAATATTTCCAGAGCGTCATAGGAAAGGAAGCTAAAAAGCAGATGGAAGAGGACGCGGGCAAACTNCCCGACGTATGTATGGCGGCTGTGGGCGGCGGCTCCAACGCCATCGGACTCTTCGCCGGCTTCGTCGATGACGCCGAAGTTNAACTTGTNGGCGTAGAGCCCGGCGGAAGAGGATCCGGCTACGGCGAACACGCGGCGTCTCTTTGCCTTGGCGAACCGGGAACGTTGCACGGCTTCCATTCGTATATGATCAAAAACGACAAGGGCGAAGCCGGCGAAGTCTATTCCATCTCGGCCGGNCTGGATTATCCGTCGGTAGGGCCGGAACACGCCCAGCTCAAGGAATGCGGTCGCGCGAATTACGTCAGCGTCTCCGACGAGGAAGCCCTGAACGCCTTTTTCGCCCTGTCCCGCAACGAAGGAATATTGCCCGCGCTGGAATCGGCGCACGCCCTGGCCCAGGCTCTGAAAATGGCTCCGACCATGAAAAGCGATCAAATTATNCTNGTCTGTCTTTCCGGTCGAGGCGACAAAGACGTCGAACAGATTGAAAAANTGGTCGCGAGCGGAAAGTATCAGATAAAAGACGCTTAAAATTTTTACGCCGTTTGGCGCTTGAAGTCGTCGCCGACCGATCGGGGCTTTAAATTTCAAGCGCCAATTATTTTTACTGTTAAATTATGGAGCGCGATTGCGGACGAGTCGCGCTCCATTTATTTTGCCAGGCGGAAACGNNGTTAGATAACGATGCTCCCAATTAATTCAAGNGCGTCCAAGCGCGGAAAATTAATGGGCGACGCCCCAGTTGGGACCGACTCCCCAGTCGACAAGGAGCGGAACCGAGAGCGANACTTGCCCGGGATTCGCGCNGCTCATAATCTCGCAGAGCGCGCGAGCGCATTCCTCGGCGCTGTTTTCCGGAGCCTCCAGCAAGAGTTCGTCATGCACTTGCAAAGTCAGCCTCGCGTCATGAGAGCGCAGGAATTCGTCGTTTGCNGCGCGGATCATCGCCAGTTTGATCACGTCGGCGGCGGAGCCCTGGATNACGGCGTTGATCGCCTGTCGCTGGGCCTGCGCCGCTTCCTGGCCATTCGAAGAATAAATGCCGGGAACCCAGCGACGTCTGCCCGCTAGAGTCGATACATAGCCCTTCTCGCGGGCGAGCTTTAGAACGTCCTCATAAAATTNCTTGATNCCCCCNAGACGGGAGAAATAACGCTCGATGAAATCGCGAGCCTGCGGAAGGCTGATCTTTAATTCCTGCGAAAGTTTTTGGGCGCCCATCCCGTACAGCAANCCGAAATTGATCGTTTTGGCCATTCTTCTCTGATCNGGCATTATCTGATCGGCGGGCGTGTCAAACACCAGAGACGCCGTGCGCGCGTGGATGTCTTCGCCATTATGAAAAGCGTCAAGCAAGGCGGGATCGCCCGAAAAGTGCGCNAGGAGACGAAGCTCGATTTGCGAATAATCGGCCGCCACAAGGAGTTTTCCCGGGGGAGCGACGAAACAGGCGCGCATACGTTTGCCTAGTTCGCCGCGCACGGGAATATTTTGCAAATTGGGATCGGACGAAGAGAGGCGCCCCGTCGCCGTGGCCTCCTGATTGAAAGTAGTGTGTATTCTATGGTTTTTGTCCATTAACCTGGGCAAAGGATCAAGGTAGGTCGAGCGCATCTTGTCAAGGCGGCGAAAATTCAAAACAAGATCGACAATTTTGTGATCGGCGGCCAATTTTTCCAGCGCGAGCTGGCTTGTGGACGGAAGGCCGCCTTTAGTTTTGCGGGAAGCGGGAAGCCTCATTTTTTCAAAAAGGATTTCCGCGAGCTTGCGCGACGAACGTATATTGAAATTCTCTCCGGCCAGCGAATAAATCTCTTTCTCAAGTTTGTCCGCCTCCAGAGCCACTTCGGCGAGAAAGGACTGAAAAGCGGCGGGGCTTATGGCGAATCCGAATAATTCCATATTCGCCAGAACGGGTATGAGAGGCGAATCGAGTTTTCGGTAAAGATCGGTCATACCGTTTGCTTCAAGGGTCTTTTCAAGGGACTGGATCATCTTGAGAGCGAGCGAAGCNGATCCTTCCCCTTCGCTTTCCCGGTAACGCGCCGAAATCCTTTTCCAGGAATAATCGCCTTCCTCCGGACTTAATAAATAGCAGGCGAGGCTTAAATCCGAAAAAGCGCGATAGCCGTTTTTAATAAGCTCAAGCCATGANGGAAATTTAACCAGAAGCGTCTTGAGATCGGCGACGACCAGNGAGGNGGAATTTTTAAGCCACTCGCAAAGAGTCGCCTGCGTATCGAGCCAGACANAGTCGCCGGCGATTGNCCCAGAGGCGTCCATGAGCGCCAAACGCGGACGCTCGTCATAGGTTTGCGGCCAGATTGCGGCGACGGATTTTCCGCGACAGTCGGGAGCCTCGGAAGCCGATTTTATATCGATNGGCGCGGGTTCGAGAGTAAGCTGAACGGCTGTCACAGGTTTCTCTACGGCGAGCGTCGGGCCAGGGATATCTCCTAATTCGCGACGTATGGCCGCGAGCTCGTATTCGGTCGCGAGGCTGTTCGCTTCTTCCATATTAATTNCGGCAAGACACAGATCGTCAAGGGAGAGATCCGGACACGCGTCGCGGCGCAGGGTGGTAAGCTCGCGCCAGAGATACATTGAGTCGAGGCCAGGGAGGAGTTTGTCGCGCAGTTTGGGCGGAAGGGAGTCGATATTCGCGGAGATCGCTTCGAGGTTCGGACATTTTTCGAAAATCTGAATCGCAGTCTTCGGACCTATTCCGGCCACTCCCGGGATATTGTCGCTCGAATCGCCGATCAAAGCCTGCATATCCGGCCATTGGGCCGGGGAGACCCCCGTCTCGGCTTTGAAGTCGTCGACTGTAACGAGTTTTTCTTCCTTCGAGCCAGGATCCCACATGACGATATTATCGGACAGGCATTGCTTGAGATCCTTGTCGCCGCTTATAATGACGACCGGATTGGTCTTTGAAAATCGCCAGGCGAGAGAAGCGATGCAGTCGTCGGCCTCGACGTCTCGCGCCGTTTCGCGCTTAATGCCGAGGGCGTCGACCATCCGCATTATGGGATCAATCTGCGCGATAAGCTCTTCGGNCATCTTTTCGCGATTGGCCTTGTATTCAGGATATAGTCTATGTCGAAAGTTTCGGCCTTTTCCGTCCATGGCGAAGAGGAAAAATTTTGGCTTTTNGCGTTTCAGGACGCGCAGAAGGACGCGGGTCAAAACGAACAGCGCGTTGGTGGGGAAACCGTCGGAGCGGCGCAGATGTCTCTGCGCGTAAAAACTTCTGTAAATAAACGCGGCGCCATCCATTAAATATACGGGTTCCTCTCGGAATCCCAATTTTTCTTTCAGACTCATTCCCTACCCTTATTAAATAATAATTTTCGATTCTTGCGCTGATAATATTAAACTTTTATACTAGCGCTATGGAATATAGTCCAGAAGTCAGGATTGAGTCAGCCAACGGAACNCTGCGCGTCAATGTTTCCGGGAACTGGAATCTCGATACTCCCTGGCCTTCGGCGGCGAACCGGTTGCTGTCCGAGCTTGAAAAGCCGGGAATAATCTCCGTAAAGGCGAGCGCGCAAGGCCTNGGATCCTGGGACAGCGGTCTTCTGGTNTTTCTATACGAGCTGGCGGGGGAGGCGAAAAAACGCGGAATCCAGATCGATCTGGATCTTCCGGTCGGTCTCGCGCGTCTCGTCGAAATGGCTTTCGCCGTTCCTCCGCGCAAGGGAGCGGATCGATCCTCCGCTAAAAATAATTTTTTATACAAAGTCGGCGAAGCCGCTCTTGGAATCTGGCCCAGAGCGAAAGATTTTTTGAATTTTCTCGGGGACACGACCATCGGCGTGGGGAGACTCTTTGTAGGCAAATCGCGGATGCGCGGCGAAGATCTNACTAAAGCCATGGCGGAATGNGGCGCGGATTCCTTGCCTATAATTTCGCTTACAAGTCTTTTATTTGGTCTTATCCTCGCCTTCGTCGGAGCGGTTCAACTCAAGCAGTTCGGAGCGCAGATCTATGTCGCCGGACTCGTGGGCATCGGTATGCTTCGAGTAATGGGCGCNGTCATGGTCGGCGTTGTCATGGCCGGTCGCATCGGAGCCGCTTACGCGGCCCTGATCGGCACAATGCAGGTGAACGAAGAGATAGACGCGCTGGAAGTAACGGGCATATCGCCTATCGACTTTCTGGTAATTCCCCGCGTGCTCGCCCTTACCCTGATGATCCCGCTTCTTACCCTATACGCCGATCTCATGGGCATAATCGGCGGCTGGATGGTCGCGACGGCGATGCTGGGGATAAATTCCTTGCAATACATTCACGCGACCATTCAGATGGTGCATTACAAACAGATATTGGTCGGTCTCGTATATGGAACAGTTTTCGGCGTGGTGATCGCCCTGACCAGTTGCTATCAGGGAATGCGGTGCGGAAGGAGCGCTCTCGCGGTCGGGCAAACGACTACGCGGGCCGTAGTAACCGCGATAGTGGGCATTATCGTCATGTCGGCGATCATAACCGTAATCTGCAACGCGCTCGGCGTATGACCGCTAACTATATACCTCCGAAACCGGGGGCGCTCGCCACTCATCCTCTGACTATTGAGGGACTTCAGGTCGGTTACGGCTCCTTTGTCCTTATGCGCGACGTAACATTTCAAGTGAACAAAGGGGACATTTTTTTTATCATGGGCTCGTCTGGCTGCGGCAAAAGCACGCTCCTGCATGTGCTCATGGGACTGAAAGCTCCGCAAGCGGGCAAAGTTTATTTCGGCTCCGTCGATTTTTGGGGCGGGACTGAAAAAACGCGCGAGGAATGTATGCGCGGAGCCGGCGTCCTCTTCCAGTCCGGCGCGCTATGGAGTTCGATGACTCTCGCCGAAAATATCGCCTTGCCATTAAAGCTATACACGGATCTCCAGATGTCGGAGATTCGCGAGCTCGCGTCCTTGAAACTCGCTCTCGTAGGGCTCGCGGGATTCGAGGATTATTACCCGTCGGAAATAAGCGGGGGCATGATGAAACGCGCGGGAATCGCCCGCGCTCTCGCGCTCGATCCCAAAATACTCTTCCTCGACGAGCCGTCCGCGGGGCTGGATCCGGTTAGCTCCAGTCTGCTGGACGAGCTTATTCAGGAATTGCGCGACTCCCTGGGCGCGACCTTCGTCATTGTTTCGCACGAACTGGCCAGCATTTTCAATATAGGAACAAACAGCGTTTTTCTGGACGCGAATACGCGCTCGGTGATCGCCGAAGGAAATCCCTCGGAATTGCGCGATAACCCGAATACGGCGAAAGAAGCTTTGCTTTTTCTTACCCGCGGAGGATGGCATAAGGACAAAAACGACTCCGGAGGCTTCGCGCCGAAAAAGGACATGGATTTGAAATTATAATGAGAGCGGGTTTCGCTCGATTGTCCCTTAGGCGAGTTTATTTCGACCATACTTTCGCGGACGTGTTCGCGGCGCGAAACCTTCGCGACAAGAGGGCATTTTCAATTCCCGCTCGTTATAGACGCTTGGCGGGATACAACAAGTTATAAAGGAATTGGCGGCGCGGATATGACCTCAAACGCGTACAAGACGATGGTCGGAGCCTTCGTAATCGGGGGAATAGCGTTGTTCGCGGCGGGAATAATTTTTCTCGGCGGCGGAAAAATGTTTAATGACTCTTTGAAATACGTTCTTTATTTTGACGGGTCGGTCAGCGGTCTATCCATTGGCGCGCCTGTCGTTTTCCGCGGCGTTCCGATGGGCAATGTGACTCAAATTAGCCTGGTCGCCAATTCGCGGGATTCGAACGTAACCATCCCCGTTACGATAATGATCGATGAAAGAAGCTTTATATCGTCGTCCGGAAATTCCCTATCTGAAAGGATGCAATCTCAGATAATCCGGCGCATGGTGGAGAGGGGCTTGCGCGCCCGTCTCGCTCTTGGGAGTCTGATAACCGGCCAATCGCGGGTCGAGCTGGATTTTTTTCCAAACACGCCCATGATTTATCGCTCGTCCGATCCGGAATCTGAAATTCCGACGATCCCGTCGCCGATAGACACGCTTCAGAAGACTTTGGCCAGGATGCCCATTGAAAAAATGGCCGACTCGCTTTCCACGATCTTGACCAGCGTAACCGACGCGATCGGAGACGGGAAGCTTGAAATGGGTATATCCGCTTTTACCGGAGCCTTCGACGAGTTGAAAAATCTTCTTGCGCAAAGCGAAGTGCGCGACGCGCTGGCGAACATGATGGGGGAACTCGAAAATACCAGCAAAGCGGTGCGCTCGGAATTGCCCCAGGCCCTCAATTCGTTCACTGGGGCCATGGACAGCATAGCCAGGGCCGCCGACGCGCTTAAAAAAATATCCGCGACAGCGAATACGCAAATCGCGCCGGATTCCCCGACAATGAACGACTTGAGGCGATTGCTTAAAGAAGCTACGGCCGCCGCCAGATCTCTGCATAATTTCGCCGAACTTTTGGAGAGAAATCCCGAAGCCTTATTAATGGGAAAACAGGGGAGAAGATAGATGAGCGTCAAAAGCTGTGTTCTGGGATTTATTTTGCTTGTGCTTTGCGGTTGCGCGAGGAGCGCGCCAACCAATTATTATTTGCTTGAAAGCGACGTCGAGCCGCTTCAGACGGACAGAATGCCAAAAAAGACTTTGCGCGTCGCGCAGGTCGAGATTCCGGCGTATCTAAATCGAAATAATATTGTCAGTCGCGTAAAGGGTCAGACAGCTTTGATTATCGCCGAGTTTCACCTCTGGGCGGAGCCCGTGGGAGCGGGCGTAAGGAGGGTGATCGAGGAAACGTTGCTTCGGCCAATGCTGGACGCGGGCGTGAACGTTCTCCCGAGCGGAACCGCCAGCGGAGGAGATTACATTTTGCTAATCGATATTCAGCGTCTTGACGGAAACTTTAATGAAAAAGCGGCGCTCGACGCTCGCTGGACATTGCTTGATCGAGACGAAAGACCGATCGAAAGCGGAATATATCGCGCCGAAGAACTGGCGAACGGGGCGAATTACAACATTCTCGTCGCCGCGGAGAGCAAACTTGTTCGCGAGATGGGCGAGAAGCTTTCCGTTATCCTACCCGCATTAATTAATAACAGGAAATAAACGCGCGATAGCCGCGGAGGACTCCATGAAAATCTTGCGAACGCTATTTGTTCTTATTGTCGTTATTTCTCTTTGCGCTCCGGCCTTTGGAGAGGAATCGGAAAAACTTCTGAAGATCGCCGCTCTTTCGCGACATGGGGTTCGCGCGCCCACTCAAAGCCACAAGCTATTGCAATCATGGACACTTAAGACATGGCCAGTCTGGCCGGTAAAAAAGGGTGATCTTACGCCAAGGGGCGCCAGACTCGCGAGAGCGATGTGGCATGATCTGCGCGAAATATTAAATAAGGAAGGACTATTCCAGGAAAATATGTGCCCGACCGCGGGCGCTGTTTACGTTCGCGCCGATACGGACGAGAGAACGAAAGCCACCGCTCACGCGCTCCTGCAGGGATTGGCGCCCAACTGCTCGATCGGATACGCGGTCGCTCCCGGCGAGATAGATCCGCTATTTCATCCAGTAAAAGCGGGACTATACAGATATAATCCCACAATTGTCGCGAGAGATATTTTGGCCATGGCCGATGGCAGTCTCCAGAACACGCAGGAAGCGCTCTCCGAATCCGTAAATCTCGCGGGAGATATTCTAGGATCGCCTAGCGAAGAGGTCTGCGAGCGTTTTGTTATGGCGCCCAAATGCAGGCTTGGCGATCTGCCCAGCGCCGTAAGCGTACACGGCGACGGCAAGGGCGCGCATATTATAGGCGCTCTGGGCATAGCGTCTAGCGTCGCGGAGATCTTTTTATTGGAGTATGGCGAATGGCCCGACGTGAACGCGGGCTGGGGCGAGGTCAATGACAAAGTATTGAGCGAAATATTGCCGGCTCACGCCAAAGTCTTCGATCTTGTCAATCGCGCTCCCGTAGTAGCATGGGCGCAGGGCAGTTCCCTGCTGAAGGAAATAGGCGACGCGCTCATGAACAAACATTATGACAAGAGGGCTAACGAGGCGAAATTNGTCGTTTTCGTCGGCCATGACACAAACATCGCGAACATAGGCGGCTTGATGGGCATTCAATGGCAGGCGAAAGGATATCCGCAAAACGGAATCCCTCCAGCTTCGGTCATTTTTTTCGAGTTATGGGAAAAAGGCGGCAAAAAGGAAATCCGCGTCAAGTACTACGCGCAACCGCCCAAGGAGTTGCACGCGCCGTTTTACGACGAAAAAAATTCCGGCGGAGCGGCTCATTCGCATTCTCCGTCGTCAGGGCGAGTCTCCGTGGGACCCGAATATATTGGAGCGACATATGACGAAAGCGAATTCGCGAATAGAATCCGCGCGGTCACAAAGGACGCTCCGATCGCGCCATCGATCCTACCCGAAATGGAATACGGAATGCCGATCGCCAGCGAATAGGGCTATAATTTATTTTAATAATATGCTAAAAAATAAAACGAGATAAATTTTAAATTTTTAATAGTCTCGTCAAGGAGAAGGCTATGGCCTATTGCCCATCGTGCAAGGGAAAAGTAGGGGAAAACGAGAAGGAATGTCCTCATTGCGGCAAACGGATTATTCCCGCCGAATCCATCGAAAAAATGCCGTCGAAGATCTCGGCATGGCAATGGGCAGTCATCGCCGTATCCGTCATCGTTTTGATTTTTATTGGCTTTACCTTCAAGGGAGCGGAGCAAAGGGAAGACGCGGCGGCGCAAAAAAACTTTGCCGACTCCACAAGAGCGATCATCTACGCTGTTTCCGAACACGGCGGTTTGACAGCGGAATTTGGAAAACCGAGCTTTAAATTGCGCGCCAAGACGCATAGCGCGCGAGTCTATATAGAATATCCCGACGGGCCGCTTACTCAAGAACAGGCGCGGANGATCGGACAGTCGGTCGCCGCGTCCCTGGCCAGATCGTATGTCAAAAAAGGCTACGCGCCGCGTTTCCTCGAAGTAACTGTTGTTTCGCGACTGACCAATCAACGCGTTATCAATTATGGCAAGTCCGTGTTTAACGGAGACAAGGGCGATCTTTTCTGGGTTCCCGGCGGTCGACAATAGACAATTATTATTTGAAAAATCAATAAAGGCCGCTTTCGAGCGGCCTTTATTNATTGTAGCGGCGTCTTTAATGATCGCTAGAGAAAACTGTCGCGTCGATTCAGGACGCGGATTTTTTTAATGGGGGTCGCCCAAGCTTTTGAGCGAGCCAGTTATGCCTTTCCAGAGCCATATTGCGGTTTTGCGACATGGCTCTTTTAATTTCGTCGTCGTAAAGAGCGAGAGTTTCGTCGGATAGAGTTTCCAATTCGCAACGCAAGTAATGGCGGAAGCGCTCGGATCCCTCCCGCTTGATGATGTCGGGGTAAAGCGCGGCCGCTTCGTCTATCCAGTCCGTTTCCGCTTTGGAGATTTCATCCAGAAGAGGACTCTCATTAAGCGGCGGGATTAAATTATCCATGCGAGCGTATTTTTCGATCATGAAATTGCGTCCGACTCTTTTGGCTTCATCGAGATCTTTAAGATAGGAACGCAGAAATTCGTCGTCATGCGCCGAATGAGTCATCAGGCGCATTAATCTGAACGCTTCCGGCCTTTGCTGACATTCCGCGGGACCGCCTTCGTTTGGCGTCGCCAAAAACATTTCAAGCTCTCTCTTTACGATCTCGTCGAGCAGATCCTGTCGTTCTTTTTCTGTCATTTTGTCCTCGCAAAATTTTCGCTCTATTCTTCGCCNAGGAGCGACTGGCAGACTTTTAAATTTTCCGCGAAACTCCTNGCGTCGGGNGTGTCTCCTTTTTCCAATGCCTCGTATATTTTTAAACTTTGGCTCAATTTTTCCGCCGCTTCAGAAATTTGGCCGTCGATCGCCAGAGCGACGCCGAGATTGCCCAGAGAAAAAGCCAAATCGGTCTTGCCAGGCAACCTCGTTCGCAANTCTACCGCCTTCCTGTGGTATTCTATACCTTTCGCAGTCTCTCCCTTTTCTTCGTACAACCGCCCAAGATTATTGAAACAGTGGCCAAGTTGCTCAAGCGCTCCCTCTTTTCGCCAGATTTCGGCGGCTTTAAGCAACAGCTTTTCGGCTTCGTCATATTGGAGTTCGCGGTATCTGATCATGGAGAGATTAAAAGCCGTCTGAGCTATCANGGACGGCGAATCGATATTTTCCGCGAGTTTGACAGCTCTTTCCCCCGCGTCGCGCGCTTCCGGAATTTTGCCGACTTTNGCGAAGGCGAAAGACGCGTTGGTTAACGCGCCGCAAAGGATCTCCGCGGCGGGAGTTTCAGTCAAAGTTTCAAATTCGGAATTATTTAGAATTTCGCGATACGCGCTCGCGCCTTTGGAGGGCTCGTCCATTTGAAAATATAGACGCGCTAGATCGTTCAAAATAAAAAGTTTGTCAAGAAGCTGGTCGGCTGTAGCAGGCTTGGCGAGAAATGATCCGAGAATGTTCTCGAGTATCTTCGCTCCTTTTTCCGGGCTCGCGGNTTCCTTCGCTTCTTTTAATAATGATTTTAAATCTTTTTCGCTCATGGCAGTTTTAGCTTGTCGCGGGCTCGATTGTTTAGGCTTTTAGAAGATTCAGGGATTTTATTTCCGGGTTTTCAATTTTCGCGGCGATTTGCGGCCCATGCGCCCAAAGCCACGCCGAAGCTTCCTCGCTCAATTCGAGAGCGCGGAGACGCGCCGCGCACGCGGAACAAAACCTTTCGATTTCCTCAACGATGGCCAGATCCCTCTTGTCGCGAAGGGGAGTCGCCGCGAGAAGATCAAGAAGCTCGCAAAGTTCCGAGCCGAGAATCGGAAAATTTCTAGCCAGGCGCGGAGCCTGTTTATAAAACGGCTTGTAGCGTTTATTAAATATATAAACTATTGAGAGGGCGTTGNCGGCGAATTTCGCGGCGGAGAGAAAGGCCGCCGGCCCGTCGCCTCGTTCGAGGGAGCGCGGAAGATTGTACTGACCGGCCTGGGCCATATTCATCGCGGCCGCGGCCAGTTTCTTTAGCCATACGTCTTTGGGGTAATAGTCAAGCAGGTATTTTCTGCGCGCGACGAAAGAATTGTCTCCAGAATCGAATATCTCTCCGTTAACGGCGCAAGCCAATGACTCCTCGGGAATATCGAGCCATTCGCGCCAGTCGCGCGGAGGGCGATCGAGTCCGGTAAAAAATTTATAATACGCGCTTATTCCAATAGCGCCTACTCGCGAATCGGGAGAGAGAAATCTCGAAGGATGTCCCTTAAATTCTGGCGGAAATTCGGAAATGGCGTCGGCTAAGCGGGCCTGATTTTCCGCGAGAATTTCGTCTTCGAGCCAGATACAAAATCCCGCGCCAAAGTCGTGGTCGCGAGACAGATCGTCGTCGCAACCGAAACATTCGGAGCCCTCGCCCGCGAGACCAAAGGTTGCCTGGGAAACGAGATCCGGCGCGACGCTAGTCAATTTTGGAAGGCAGTGATAGTAAAATTCCCTGGCCAGCTCCATCCCTTTCATGGCAAAGCGCGACCTCTCGAATATGTTTTAACGGCGCCAATTCGTCGGCGCTAGTTACTTGGCAAGTTTTTCCTTAAAATTTTCTAGTAAAATTTCGTATCGATTAAAACGATCCTTGAAATCGCGATACTGGGCGTCGTTCCTGGCGGAGTATTCCTTGATAAAGCTTTCGCCTGAATCGCCGGCTTGCGAGCGTTTTTCGCGGAATTGAAGATATTGACGAGCAAGGTCATATTGGAGCAAATCAGAAGAAAAAGAGCGATGGCGCCCGCTATTGAGAAAAATTTTGTCTTGCTGGCGATATCGTTGCAAACTTTTTCGTTTTTATTGATCGCCGCGGATAGGGAGCTGTCCACGGCGTCGGTTTCGTCAATATATTTTTGAATATTCCCGACGGGATCGGCGTTGACGACATACGAATTATCGATAAGCAGAGTCTTGGCGAACTCGACCGCGATGAAGGGTTCGCCGAATGCAATCTGAACCTGATTGCTACTAAAATTATGCGCAGATATTAATAGATGGCCGGAGAACCGCGGTTCGACTATTGGCGCCGCGCCTATAAGAAGCCCTTTGCGAACCCGGCGAGTTACAAGCTTGAATCTGGCGATCATGTCCCGGGGCATCAAAAATTCTTCGATAATCGTAACGAAAGTCAGGGAGCTGGGCGGGAGAGAGAGGCTGGTCTGAATGTTTTTATTTGCATCAATTTCCGGCCCATGCCGTTGAACGCGTCTTACTCCGGCGAGGTGCCAGCAGGAAAAATTGCCCAATCGCATTTCATAGGAAGCGGATTTGAGGCAAGAGGGTTTCCAGTTCTTCGCCAGCGACCTTTCCTTGAGGCGCATGAGAATCTGGGGAGATGAGAGCAACCCATTCGGAATGGAGTCCGGAGAGAAAAGCGGAGTCCGGGTTTCGTTCATATGAGGGCCGGAAAGCTGGTTAAAAGCATATATTGGTTATTGCAAAATCCAATGCAGGATTCTTTTGTGGATGCCCAGGCGGAAGCGCGCCTGGCTGGTAATTTTGTTCGCCGGATTTTGAAGCGCGTGGGACGAGATCGGAATGGAGCGCAAAGGCGAAGCGCTTAATAGAAACTTCGCGTCCTTGTCCGCTCGCGAAATGAGCTCGGTCGTAATCCGGTAGTTATCGAGTTCCGGATCGGTCAACGGGCCGCGATATCCCGCGTAAATGAAGCGGCAATCCTTTACCGCTTCTTCGGGATTGGCGATAAATTGGACGGGAATATTTAATTCCTTCGCGCGAGCGCGGATTAGAGTAATGTCAAACTGCGGCGGGACGCAAATATTCATTGAGAATGGGAACCAGGCCATCGATTCGAGGAGCGAATAAAAAGTTCCGTTCGGGCAACCAATCCACGCGGTTTGCACGTCCTTGAGATCCTTCGCGCTTTTGAGCATACAGGCAATGTCGGCCAGCGCGTGCGCGGGATGGGCTTCGGGACTTCCGGCGTTGATTAGCGGTATAATGAGGTTATCGTCGCTAAAAGCCCATTGCGAGACTGGAAAGCCGTAAAGATACATACAATCCATGAAATAGGAAAACACGGCGAGCATTTCTTTCTGGAAAGCGTGCACTTCCTCGCGCCACACGCCGCCTTGATCTCCCTGGTAAATGGTCGAGCCGCCCATTTGACGCACGGCGGCCGTGACGCAAAGACGCTCCGGGAGAGACTGGC